>DATFJO010000280.1:0-3369 GCA_035269145.1 Tangfeifania sp.
TAAGTAAACCCCGTTCTCCGTTTCCCGAACTACGCTCAGAGTATTTATTTTGCCTATTTCTGCCATGGTATTTTTTAATGAATTAATTTCAGGTATTCCACAAGTCATTGTCTCACTCAAAGTGAGGCCAGGACTAAGGAGATTCTTTCAAAAGATTTTCAAAAATTTTCTCCCGCACTTTAAAAACTGTTCCGTGCCGGGTTCCTTCCGGGAAGTGTATTTGGTCGGAAATATCTTCCCAGTTTTCGAGGTCGGCTGAGCGCACTGCTCCCATGTTGTGTTTGCGGTATTTATCGAAATAAACCACCCAGTGCTCGCCAATCTTAGTGGGAGTCGGCCCTTCGGCCCAGTAATCGCCGGTGATGGGCTCCAAAGGTTTGCTGTACCCTTCGGTGAGCTGATTACTGGTAGCAATCCGGATATTTTTTTCAGGAGGCGTACGGGTTTCATCTTTCAGAAAAAGAATGTATTTCCCGTCTTCTTTCACCAGCGTGCCGTCAATCACGTTGAATCCCCGGTTGTAAAACATTTGGGTTTCGCTGAATGATTCAAAATCTTCCGTGGTTACGTAATACATGCGGTGGTTGTAACTGTCGTCGCCGGTGGATGCACTTTCCGGAAAGCGGCCGGGAATAGTTGTGGACCAGAAAATAATGTACTGTTTCGATGCTTCATCGTAAAAAACTTCCGGCGCCCAGCAATTGCGGGCCGTGGGTTCGTGCTCCATCACCGGTATGTACTTTTGCTCCGACCAGTTTACCAAATCCTCCGAACTGGCATACCCGATTCCCTTTTCGTTCCAGCTTACCGTCCACACCATGTGGTATTTTCCGTCGGGGCCGGTAATGATGCAAGGGTCGCGCATGAGTTTATCGTTGCCTACCTGCGGCGTTAAAAACGACTGGTTGTTATTCAGTGCTTCCCAGGTGAAGCCATCGTAACTGTACGCCAGGTGCAAACCGTCTTCTCCGTTTCCCTGAAAAAACGAGAACATGTACACTTCATTTTCTTTTTGACTGCAACCGGTAATCAAAAACAGTAAAATTCCGGTAATTAAAATTATTCTGCTCATATTTTATCATTCAAATTGAAAACAAAAAACTTCTTTCGTTTATTATTCGCTGTCATTTCGACGACGCAGAAGGAGAAATCTCTCTTTTTAGAAACAGATTTCTCATCTTCGTACCTCAGATTGCCAATGACAGATTTTTATAAAAAACTCATAATGAGAGAGATATAAAAATCGCATTTTGGTGTCATTTCGAACCCCGGTATTCCGGGTGAGAAATCTCTGAATTTGAATCAGATTTCTCCTCCCGCCGGCTGGCGGGTCGAAATGACAGTTGCCGGTTATGTCATCGTCTCATTATGCCTAATAAAATTAGGTGAAAACTCGAAATGACAACCGTTGCTTTTTGCTGTCATTCCGAGAGAAGCGAAGCGACGAGGAATCTCCATAAATCTCTATCTCATCCCCCTGACTTTTTCACCTTGTATCCTTCTGCTTTCAGCAATTCCATCACCCGGTCGCGGAATTCACCCTGAATGAGAATTTCTCCATCTTTTACAGTTCCTCCTACCCCGCATTTTGTTTTCAGCATTTTTCCCAAATCTTTCAAGTCATCTTCGCTTCCCACAAAACCGGTAATTAGTGTTACGCTTTTACCTTTCCGCTTTTTACGGTCGATGCTCACTTTCAGGTTTTGCTGCTGCGCAGGCAATGTTTCCTCCTCCGGTTCATTTTCCTTTTCGTATTCAAAATCGGGATTGGTGGAATAAACCATTCCCAGTCTTTTTTTCCAGTCATTTTCCATAAAATTACCTCCATATTACTAAAACACTGCCGGTCAGATATGCGATTATCCACCACAAATAGGCCAGTTTAGAATATAACAGCAGAGGTTTCGGAACGGTTGTATCACTTCCGTATTTGTTAAAAACCCGCCAAAGTAAAATTACATCGGCAATCATTACTGCAATAGCCGACAAGCCAATGAATCCGTGCAAGGAAAAAGGTGTGTGTGCCGAGCCAATTATCATCAGTGTGGCAGCAACAACGTCGAGCACAACTCCAATGGTGAGAAACACCAGCACATGAGAAGAAACAACTTTAAATCGTTGCAGCGAGATACTCCCAATGCCATAGGACAGCAATGAAAAAGTAATAACAAAAGCTCCGGCCAGTGAAGTTGGATTCATTTCTTACGGTCAATGTTCTGTCAGCAAAGATAATTGTCTCACCCAAACTCCACAGAATTTTTATTTTTAATTCAGCGATGAAAAAAAATTTGTAACTTGAAAATCATTTATTTTCAACTAAAAGTTATGAAAAATATAAGCTGTACCTTTTTTCTGATTCTCTTTTCGATGTTGGCATTGGCACAGGAACGCGAAACGCCTCCGGTGAGGCTCGACCGTATTTCCGACAACTTATACCAGGTGACTGGTGGCCGGGGAGCCAACGGTGGGATGTACATTGGCGATGATGAAGTGTTAATTATCGATGCAAAAATGGATAAAGCTTCGGTTGACGGGATTTATAAAGCTGCTTTTGAAATCACCACCAAACCAATTACCTACCTTGTGAATACCCACAGCGATGGCGACCACATTAACGGGAACCGGTTTTTTCCGAAATCGGTTACAATTGTTGCGCATAAAAACTGCCGCGCAGAATTTTTTCACCCCGGCCGTGATGGTTCACCTTCCGAATGGCAAAAAGAAGAGCAGCAGCCTTTTATTCCTGAAATTACTTTTACCGATAAAATGAACCTTTACCTGGGGAAAAAAATTGTGGAGCTACATTATTTTGGTGTGGGGCACACTACCGGCGACATTGTAGTTTATTTCCCGGAAGAAAAAACCGCATTTATCGGCGACCAGGTATTTTTTGGCCGCCCGCAGTTGATTCATTCCTACAAAGGCGGTAACTCGTTTAAGCATGTAATAACCACGCAAAAAATGCTGGATGAACTCGATGCTGAAAAATTTTGCAGCGGTCATGCCATGATAATGAGCCGGACAGATATTGAAAAACACCTTGAAGAAATAACTGCTTTTCAGCAAAAAATTAAATCGCTTGTTGCGGAAGGAAAAACTCTGAAACAAGTGCAGGCTGCTTTTAACGAAAATGAAGCCCGCCTGGCTGAATCTGTTTATAACGAGGTGATGGCAATAAAATAAGCGTTTTATCCCAAACCTCTGCTTTTAAAATGATTAATCAGAAAAAAAAGAAATTTATTTTTTGCTTAGGGTTTGTTGATTTGCTTTTGCACAACCGACTTAATTTCTTCTGCATCGCAAACACCCTCGGTTTTCCATTGCAGTGCACCTTTTTTAAAAACCATGATGGTAGGTAAATTCTGAACT
>DATFJO010000281.1:0-3550 GCA_035269145.1 Tangfeifania sp.
GTGTGCGCCAAAAGCTCCCAGTGCAACTGCCAATGCCAATAAGAAGGAAGCGGTCATTAATATTGTTTTGCCCATTTTTTCTGAAATTTTAATATTCGGTTTATTCTAACAAATAGACACATCTGAAGTTCTTGCCAATCAAAATGATTGAAAATTTAAAAACAGGATACCAAAGGACAGGCTGTTTGTTCAGCTTTTCTTAATTTGCAGTTGAAAATAAATTCAGCAAAATGGAAAAAAAGGAGAGCATATTTTCATCGTTTCCCAATGAAAAAGAACTGTTAAAGTGGTATCAAAATCATCCCGAAAATAGTATTCCCGACATTAACGGACACATTCACACACCGCACTCGTTCAGTGCTTTTACAAGTATCGAACAGGCTTTCGATCTGGCAAAATCAGAAGGAGTCAGTGTTTTGGGTATCAATGATTTTTATACCACCGACGGCTTCGATGAATTTGCTGATTGGGCCGAAAAGAAGAATGTTTTTCCGCTCTTCAATATTGAATTTATGGCGTTGCAGAACGATTTGCAGGAGAAAGGAGTGCGCGTAAACGACCCGAACAACCCGGGGAGAACCTATTTTAGTGGGAAGGGATTGCACCAGCCAGCCAAAATGAGCGCAGAATCGGCTGGAAAAATAGAAACGCTGATTGCCCAAAGTAACCGCCAGACATTTGAAATGGTGGAAAAGCTGAATGATTATTTTAGCGAACAGGATATCCCCATTCAATTTGATCCTGAAGAATTGCAGCGTCGGTTGGCAAAAAATATTTTCCGCGAACGCCATATTGCGCAGGCGGTGCGGATTGCTGTTTTTGAAAAAGCAGAAACCGATTTGGAACGAGCCAAACTTTTGAATGCCATTTTTCGTGGCAAAGAAATAAAATCGGCCATTGATGATGTGGCGGGGTTGGAAAATGAAATACGCGGGAATTTACTGAAGTCGGGAGGCCCTGCATTTGTTGAGGAAGATCCTGATGCATTTCTTTCGCTCAACGAAGTGTTGGATATTATTACCGATGCCGGTGGGATTCCCTGCTACCCGGTGTTGCTCGACGATGCAAAAGGAAATTTTACCGATTTTGAAGGCGACAAAGAAAAGTTGTTGCAAACATTTCTTAATAAGGGAATTTATGCCATCGAACTGATTCCGGGAAGAAATGATTGCCGGATTCTGAAAGAGTTTGTGCAGTATTTTCACAAAAACGGATTTGTAATCACCTTTGGAACTGAGCACAATACGCCTAAACTCGACCCGATGAAAATCAGTTGTCGTGGCGGAGTGGATTTGGATGAGGAGCTGAAACAAATCAATTATGAAGGAGCGGCTGTAATCGCCGCACACCAGTATCTCCTCTCTCGTGGTATGATGGGGTGGCTTGATGGTTCAAAAGCCAGAGTGGCTGAAAAAGAAAGATTTGTGGAATTGGGAAAAGCGGTGATTGCTTATTTTAGAAGCCCCTCTAACTCCCCAAAGGGGAGAATGAATGAGAAAAATTAATCCGTTCTTCTAAGAAAAAATAACAGGATAATGAAACCGGAAATAAAAGAGTTAATTGAGATTTCAAGATATTACGGGCAGCAAAAGGAATTCGTGATTGCCGGCGGTGGAAACACTTCTTTTAAAAATGAAGAGAAATTGTGGATAAAAGCCAGCGGCGTAAATCTGGGCGAAATCGATGAAGACGGATTTTGCTTGCTCAGCCGTCAGAAATTAAATGAGATTACACAGCAGGAATTTTCTGCCGATCCTGTAAAACGGGAAGATGAAGTAAAAAATGCACTGCTCAACAGCCGGATAGATTCCAGCTCAGGATTGCGCCCGTCGGTTGAAACCTCGCTGCACAATTTGTTTAGTTACAAGTTTGTTGTGCACACACATCCTACTTTGGTAAACGGGTTGATGTGCAGCCAGAAAGCGGAAGAAAAAACAGCCGAAATTTTTGGCGACGAAATGCTGTTTGTTCCCTATTCCGATCCCGGGTTTGTGCTGTTTAAAATTATTGCGGCGCAAATTGCGGCTTACAATGAAAAGTTCAACCGCGACCCGCAAATTGTTTTTATTCAGAATCACGGCGTATTTGTAGCTGCCGACACGACGAACAAAATCAACGAAACTTATTCCGACATTGAAACCAAAATAAAAAACACATTCAATGTTTTTCCGGAATTTGAAGAAATGGAAGTTCCCGGAAAACTTACCGGCGTTGTTCCTGCTATCCGGATGTTGCTTTCAGGCGTAAAACTGAAAGTGGCCACGGCGTTTAACAATACTGCGGTTTCAAAATTTATTGTTTCCAAAGAGGCTTTTAAAAATGGAATTGCCCGGCCTTTCAATCCCGATCAGATGGTTTACTGCCTGTCGGAGTATCTTTTTATTGAAAACAATACGTCGGTGGATGAAATTATTGAGGAGTGCAAAACTAAAATAATTGAATTCAATAGCAGGCGCGGGGTAGTACCCAAGGTCATTTTTATTCAAAATCACGGAGCTGTTGTAGCAGAGGATTCTGCTGTTTCTGCCGGATTCTTGAAAGACATGGTGAACGATTTCTGCCGAATCAGCAATTTCTCGGAAAACTTTGGCGGGCCGCATCCGCTAACGTCTGAGCAGGCAGCTTTTATCGAAAGCTGGGAGGTAGAAAATTACCGTAAAAAAGTGATGCTGGGCAGCAAACCGATGGGACGAGTTGAGAACAAAAGTATTGTTGTAACAGGTGCTGCACAAGGTTTTGGAGCTGGCATTGCAGAAATTCTTTTTGCTGAAGGAGCCAACATTGTGGTGGCCGACTTAAACGAAGAAAAAGGCCGTGAGTTCGCTGAACATCTGAATTCCAGAAAATCAAAAAACAGGGCCGTTTTTATTGAAGCGAATGTTGCGGAAGCCGCTTCGGTGGAAAAACTGGTAAATGAAACAGTACTCCAGTTTGGCGGGCTCGATGTGATGATTTCCAACGCCGGAATTCTCCGGGCCGGCAGCCTCGATGAAATGGACCAGGAAACCTTTGAGTTAATGACGAAAGTAAACTACACTGGCTATTTCCTCTGTGCCAAATATGCGAAGCCGGTTATGAAACTGCAATATTCCATTCAACCCGATCATTATATGGACATTATTCAAATCAATTCAAAATCAGGTTTGAAAGGAAGCAACAAAAATTTTGCGTATGCCGGCGGAAAGTTTGGCGGAATTGGCCTCACCCAATCCTTTGCCCTGGAACTGATGCCTTTTAATATTAAAGTGAACTCCATTTGTCCGGGCAACTTTTTTGATGGCCCGCTTTGGAGTGATTCCGAAAACGGATTGTTTGTGCAGTATTTAAATACCGGAAAAGTGCCGGGCGCAAAAACTATCGGCGACGTGAAAGCGTTTTACGAAGCACAGGTTCCTGCCAAACGCGGATGCACTGCCGAAGATGTAGCAAAAGCCATTTTTTACGTCATCGACCAGGAATACGAAACAGGGCAGGCAGTGCCTGTAACCGGCGGACAGAATATGTTGAAGTAGGAGCCTCCCCCAGCCCCTCCAAAGGAGGGGAGAAGGGA
>DATFJO010000282.1:0-18854 GCA_035269145.1 Tangfeifania sp.
CTGCGCCAGGTATCGATTCACTTACGTCGAGCAGAACGATGTCTTCCACTCCGTCGCCCGTCAAATCGTATTTCCCTAATCCCGGAAAATAAAGTCCTTTGGGTTCTGTCTCCAGGTTTTTTCCTACCGACCATCTCATGAGATCGTCAAAACGATAACCTTCCAGGGCAAATTCAATGCGGCGTTCACGGCGGATTTCAAGAATTTCATTTTTCTGAGAACCATTTACATTGGGAAAACGCACCTCCTGAACCGGATCAACCGGTGGGTTCATGGTCATGTGTGGCATTCCGGCACGGTCGCGCAGCACATTCACAGTCATATCCAAATCAGTTTGGCTGAGTTCACCCAGCTCTGCTTTGGCTTCTGCATAAGTCAGCAAGATTTCGGCATAACGCAATGATGGGAAATCCACACCGTTTTGAACGGTTTGCTCCGTGCTGTTTACAAATCCTTTAATCTGGTGGTAGCCGGTGAAATTCTTTTGCAACTGTTGTACGTAAATTCCGCCGCCTTGCGAATAGGTTGCTGTATTTATCAGTTCCCAACCCGGGTAGGCGTAAGTTTGCATTAACCGAGGATCGCGGTTCTCAAACTCTTCCACAAACGTTTTGGTTTCATAATCGGGCTGCGAAGTATAGTAAGAGCCATCAGTCATTAGATACGATTGCAATAAGTCTTTTGCAGGGCTTACTTCGTAGTTCCCAAACATCCATTCCCACCAGCCGCTGTTCACTACCTGGTCTTCGTAAATACGCGTAAAAATTACTTCGGGATTGGAAGTTAAATCCTGACTGTGGAACAATGTGCCATAATCTGATTCCGGATTGCCGGTATTGTAAATGCTGAATCCGCCGTTGTCCATCACCTGTTTGGCTGCGTCACGCGCCATTGTCAGGTAGGAATTGGCAGATGATTCCAAACCAAGTTCAGAATGGTATTTTCTGTATGTTCCTTCGTACAATGCATGGCGGGCCATGTAAGTGAGCACAACCCATTTATCGACTGCGCCGGTTGGCTGGCTGGCTTTCACATTTTGAGCCGCGAATTCATAGTCTTCAAATATTTTTTCAACTACCATTTCGCGTGAATCGCGGCCTTTGTAAAGCAGTTCTTCGTCCGAAGTTCCAATCACCTGGTCGTACCATGGTACATCGGAAAAACGTTTTACCTTGTCCATGTAAAAACGTGCCCTGAAATACCGGGCTACACCTTCGTAATGAGCCAGTAAATCATCTGAGACATCCGCTTCCCTGAAATTCTCCAGGAACAGATTGATGCTTCGTAATGTACCCCAACTCCAGCCACCGGTAATTGTTGCTGAGTTTGGATTACTACTGAGCATGATATTTTTCAATTCAGTGTTTCCGGTGTTCGAAGCGTTGTCAGTGGTGTAATATCCGTCGTCGCCATATTCGTTAATTCCCGGAAAACTGTATAGGTTGTACAGGAACATTTTGAGGTCTTCTTCACTTTTGAAAAAGTTTTCCGTTCCAATCGAGGTTTTCGGAAAACGGTCCATGTAGTCATCATTGCATGCTGAAAACAGAATGATGAGAGTTATACTGAATATTGAAATTATTTTTTTCATTGTTAATTTGTTTTTTGTTTAAGAATGATTCTTAAAAGTCAATATTTACTCCAAATGAAAGTCTTCTCTGGAAGGGATAAGCATACCCCCAGCCATCGTCAGTAACTGCTTCCGGATCAAAAAAGTCACTCACTTCTGACCATTCGGCAATATTTTCGCCACTCGCAAAGAAACGAACCTTTTCAATGTTCCAGTTTTGGGTTAAGCTTTTTGGAAGTGTGTATCCTACTGTAATATTTTTAATTCGCACATAAGCCGCGCTGAGCATATAACGGGTTTGCGGTGTGGCCAGACCTTTTGAAGAGTTCAGGCCTTCACCAAGGTTCCGGTCGGCCAGCCAGGCTTGCAGAATAGGATATTTTGCGTCGAGGTTTTGGCTGGCAAACCCTGCATCGATGTATGCCTGTGAGTGTTTTGCCATGTCCACCTCGCTGTCGTCCGACGGACGGTAAAAATCGAACAGGTGTTTGTACCCGCCTTCATAAGGTTGCTGGTAAAATCCCCAGTATAAATAGTGCCGTGGGTAGTAGTCTTTTTTACCGATTCCCTGCACGAATGTGCGCACATCGAAACCTTTCCAGTTGAAATTCAGGTTTATTCCAAATCGGAAACGCGGAGATGTATTCCCGATAATCAGGGCATCTTTTGGATCGTCCACTGTGTATCCTTTTTCGATAATACCATTTCCGTCCTGGTCAATATATTTTGGCCAGCCCGGAACAATTGAAAGTGCTCCCCAGGGAATTAGCTGGGTTTCATCCAACGCCTGGGTTTGCTCCACAGTTTCAAAAAATCCGTCACTTTCCAACCCCCAAAGTTCACCGAATTCCATTCCTACATAATATTGGTCAAGGTTTTTATTTGGATTGTCGAAACGGGTAATCCAGGCACGACTGTCAGACAAAATAAAACGGGTATCGAAATTAAACCGGTCTCCTGCCAGCATAAAGCTGTTTCGGTATGAAAGTGTTAGCTCCCAACCATTGGTTTGCAGGTCGGCTGCGTTTTCTCTGGGCTCGGAAGCTCCAAGTACATCGGGCAAATCCCGTCCGAGGGTGAGCATCCCGGTGGTATTTCTTTGGTAAATATCGAATGCACCGGTAAATCGGTCTTCAAATAACCCGAAATCAACACCGAAGTTAATAGTCTCTACTGTTTCCCAGGTATAATTGTCGGATACCAATTGAGGGGGCGAAACCCGTTGAGGGATTTCTCCTCCAACAATATAACTTGCTTCTGAAGGATTCATTGTTGGAATATATCCATAAGCAGAAACATTTTGGTTTCCTAACGAACCATAAGAACCTCTCAACTTCAGCGTACTAAATGTTGGCCGAAGCGTTTCCATAAAATTTTCACGATCGACTCTCCACGCTGCTGAGGCTGATGGGAAGAATCCGAAACGAGATTCGGCCGGGAATCTGGACGATCCATCGTACCTGCCATTGAACTCAACAATATATCGTTCTTTAAAAATGTAATTCAACCGGTAAAAAGCTCCTCTGATAGCCCAGTCCGTAATACTTTCATCCACATAATCTTCTCCTGTTGCAAGGGCAATGGTGGGCAATGACCCTGAGATTACGTTGTCTCTGCGTGCCTCGAACCATTCCGAAATATTGTATTCCTGATTGAACCCAACAAGTGCGGTTATCTCATGTTCGCCAAACTCTTTGTTGAGTGTTGAGTAAATATTAAAAACATTGTAGGTGTTGAAAGTAGCACTACGGTAAGCTTCATTTACTCCCTCTTCCCTGATGTCATCGGGGCCATATCCGATGTTATATTTTGAATAGTACCAGCCATAATTGGAATTTCCTTTACGAATGGTGTAGTCTGCATTCACTTTCAGCGCTTCATCAAAGAACCGGGCTTCGGCTGTAAAAGTAGACTGCGTACTGTTGTAGCGGTTATCTACTTTGCCTCCGTCCTTTAGCTGCGCTGCCTCGGTTCCCACACCTGAATTGGCCCACGAGCCATCCGGGTTTTTGTCCCATGAAGTAGGTGCAATGTTATATAAATCCTGAATATTGAGATAGGAAGGTTCATTTCTTTCTGTCATCGTAAACAGTGTATTATTCCCGATGGTCAGCCATTCAAAAGCATCGTAAAACACTTTACTGCGGATGCTGTACCTGTTAAAAAGGTCCTCTGCAATTGCCAGAGCGCCATTTTCATTGTCGTATGCTCCTGAAAGATAGTACCGCACTTTTTCTGTCCGGCCATCTACCTGGACATTGTGCTTTTGCGAGAACGTGTAATCACTTAGGAAATAAGGCGTCCAGTCGCGGTTTCCCATGTATTCCCATTGTGTTTCATCACGAGGGTTGATTCGTACACCTTCTGTTCCCTCCGGATTATCTGAGCGTTCTCTGGCCCAGGCATAGGTTTCATCCGTTGGATTAAAGTTATTCCAGGGAGTATTGTCGGTTGACAAATCCTGAAGACGCAAATAAATATAAGGGTCGTTTGTTTTGTCGGGCAACACCGTTGGTTTCGACCAGGAGAGGTTGTTGTTGTAACTAATATTTACTCCTTCTTCACTTCCCGATTTAGTGGTAATTAAAACCACGCCAAATGCTGCGCGTGCACCATAAATCGCAGCCGATGCAGCATCTTTTAGAACTGATATATCGGAAACATCTTCCGGGGTCAGCCGGTTAAGCTCCCATGCATCAGCCGGAACACCATCGATAAGAATTAAAGGTTCGCCGCCGTTGATAGAGGTAATTCCTCTGATATTGATTCGTGCGGCCTGGCCCGGTTCACCGCTCACAAAGTCGATGTTAAGGTTAGGTGCCACACCCTGCAGTCCCTGCGAGATATTGACAATCGGGCGGCTTTCAAGTTGTTTCGCATCCACTGCATCTACAGCGCCAGATACATTCACTTTCTTCTGCGTGCCGTAACCTACAACAACTACTTCACCGATGTCAGTTAGCTCCTGTTCCAACTGAACGTTAATTTGGTTTCTTCCGTTTACCGGAACTTCTTTTGTTTGCATCCCGATAAATGAATATACAAGTGTGCTGTTTGTGGGTGCACTTAGTTGATACTCTCCGTCGACATTGGTAACTGTACCCTGCGAGGTGCCCTTAATAACGATTGAAACACCTGGCATGAGAGAATTGTCCTTTGCCGATCTCACGGTTCCGCTAACCTGTAATTCCTGACCCAATAATTTAGCAGGCAGCATTAAGGTTAAAAACAACACAAACAATAAAAATGTGCTGAACTTTTTTAGATTTTTCCCAAACTCGTAAATGATTTTCATAGAATAAATTTTGGATTAAATATTCGTGACAAATTTGCTTTAATTCCTTTTATATTTTTTAAAAAAGTGATTAAAACATTGTTACATTTTTGTGAAAAATTGAATAAACATTCAAATAAAATAAATAATGTTTTTATATCCAAATAAATTAATAATTAATGAGTTAATATAATATATAAAATGCAAATTCATAATATAAGTGTGTTGTTTTAAACAGAACTTTTGTTTAGTTATATTTATGCAGAAATACTTATTAGTAATCATAATATTTTAATTTTTGTTTTCAGGAATATTTGGGTGTTTTATAACATATTTAATGTATTAGCAGTTTATTGAAAAATAAATCTGTTAACCATAATATTAAAAGTTTTTTGTTTAAGATGTCGCTGTTAAAACAAATAAATAACTAAATTATCATGACAACGATCAGTAAAAATTTTTTTTTGTTTGGAAAAATGCTGAAAATGACTATTTAAAAAGATTCATCAATTATTCAAAAAAACATAAAAAGTTTATATATTCGAAGTTTATATAATAAATCCTCAGAACTTATATTGCTGTGGGAAGAAAAAGTTTAAAAGAAACAAGGCAAAAGGAAATAGTAATTGCTTTTTATAAAGTAGCAAAAAAAGAGGGATTAAAAAATGCCTCGATTGCCAAGGTAGCTGAAAATTTGAAAGTTAATCCCAGCTTAATAATTCACTATTTCAAAACCAGGAAAGAGTTGCTCAACTCATTGATCGATTTTATTCTGAAAAGATATCTTGAAATTTATAAACTTAACGGGGGAGCAGATTCCAAAGAAAAACTTGTAGCACTTATCGATCATCTTTTTTCCAGGAACTGGCACCGGCTGTTCGATGATGGTGTGTTTTACAGTTGTTATGCTTTAATTTACAGAGATGCCTCGGTAAAAGACAGGTATAAAAAGCTGCACGATACATTGATAATGCAGTTTCGTCTGTCGTTGCAGGAGGCGTGTGAAAATCACATAATTGAAGTTGAAGATATAAATCAAACAGCTGAGGTTGTATTTTCAATGGTTGACGGGGCCTATTTTTCATTGGGTATGGAAAGTGACATCGTGGAACGGGAAAGAAAAGCCGAAATTTACAGGTGTCATGTAAAAAGGATGCTGAAACTTACCGACTGATCTTTCTTTAATTCAGTACAATTTTATTCTCCATATAATTTTTGAATCAATCAACTATTCTTTTCTGAGGGTTTTGGGAGGTGAGATTTTCTGCGTCAATCGCGAAACCACGATAATTGTTATGAGGCCGCTTACCATTGCCAGTGTTCTGAACGGAAAGAGTACCAAGCCGTCCTGAATCATCGGATATTTAATAAGTACCGGAATCCCCAGTGTAGGATCGCCGCCTCCTATTCGCAGCGTAAATGCCACCGCAAAGCCAGCCATTGAGCCGATTGCATTGGCTTTTTTATCGAACAATGCAGTAATTAGTTGTGCAAATAGCAGGGTATACACAAAATCGCTGCATAAAAACCAAAGCGCATACACACTTTTTATTTTTAAGGCCAGAATGGTGGCTGTTATCCCAATTATCCAGATGCTTCGCTTGATTACTTTTGTAAGATTTTCATTCGTGATTTTCGGCTTCACCAACGGTCGGTAAATATTCCAGCTTGCCATTGACGAAGCGGATAAAATTGATGAATCGACGGACGACATAACTGCTGCAGCGATAGCTCCCAATCCTACAGTGGCAAGCACTCCCGGCGTTAAATAACGAATTACGTAAGGTAAAATTAAGGCCGAATCGGCTGGCGGACCTGCTGCTCCCAGGCTTTCCCATGATGGAACAGCCGAACCGATTATTCCAATTAATATAGCAGGAATTGCAGCAAAAATGCAGACAAAACCGGCGATAACCGACAGGCGAACCGCGGTTTTGGGATTGCGCGATGAGAGTACTCTCTGGAAATAAACCTGCCATGGAATGCCACCGAAGACTAACAGCAGCATATTGTCCCACCAGTTAAAATAATAATCTCCCAGCACTCCTTTTTTGGGGATGAAAGTAGCCAGGTCGCCCATTTTATCCTGATACATTCCCCAGGCATTATCCCATCCGCCAACTCCTTTTAGCGCAAACGGAACTACAACTATTAACCCAATTAAAAGAAAAAATAACTGAACGACGTCAGTTAAGGCAACAGCCCACAAGCCACCAATGGCTGTGTAGGCAATGGCGATAAGCGACGAAAGAATAATGGCAGTTTGAATATCTAGTCCTAAAATAGTAGCAAACGTGGCTCCCAGCGCGGTGAGAATAGCTGCCGTCCAGAAAATTTCGCCCAGCAGTGCCGGTAAAAATAAAACAGCAGACATTCGAAGTCCAAAACGCTGAGCCAACGGGTCGAGCATGGTTTTGAATTTGTAGGTGCGCATTTTCCGCGCAAAAAACAAACCGCCAATTATCAGGCTGATTCCGTATCCGAAAGGAGCTTGTACCCAAATGAGCCCATATTGTGAATCGAATGTATATTCAGCAGTACCGTTGATATAGCCTCCACCCACCCAGGTAGCGCTCATTGTAAAAATGGCAATCCAAAGCGGAATATTTCGTCCTGCCAGCATTACCTCGGAAACTGAGCTTTCTTTTTTTAGATTCCCTGCGTAGGTTCCCATAAAAAAGATGATTGCATAAAAGAAAATCATCGAAATGTAACCCGGCCAAAAGACATTTGAATCTGTGAAAAAATTGAGATACAATCCCGCCGCCGCAAGAATCAGGATCAATATCAGCGTTGGTTTCATGTTCTTAATCAACGAATTTATTGAATTCATAATTGAATGATGTCAGGTTTATTATTACTGATAAAAATAACTGAACCCGCAGTGCCCGTTGCAACGCGATTCATTCTTATTGAAGAGAGTATCATGCCATTAAATACTCTGCAAATTGAGTTGCTGAGATGGCAGTTGTTTTCCGTTCTGTGATATGTTTTTCTGTTGAAATATTCGATAGTAATATTTCTTAAATTTTAAAGATAGTATATTATCTTATGTATGTTGATTTTTAAGGAATTTCCGGTTCCAGTGGTTTCTTGCCCAAAATCAGATCGGCCGCTTTTTCAGCAATCATCAATACCGGGGCATATATATTTCCGTTGGTAATGTCGGGCATCACAGAGGCATCCACAACACGAAGATTTTCTACCCCATGAACACGCAGCTGGTTGTCTACAACTGCCATATCATCGTAGCCCATTTTGCAGGTGCAGCTCGGATGATATGCACTTTCTCCTTCGCGGGCCACCCATTCCAGAATTTCTTCGTCGCTTTGAACACTTTTCCCGGGTTCCAGTTCTTCGCCACGTAACTCCTCCATGGCTTTTGTTTCAATTAGTTGGCGACTTTTCCTTACAGCTGCTATCCAGTTTCTTTTTTCATCCGGTGTTGAAAGATAGTTGAATAAAATGCTGGGATATTCATACGGATTGGCTGATTTAATTTTTACATGACCGCGCACATCGGTGTTCATGGGTCCCACGTGAAGCTGGAAACCATGCCCTTTTGTAGGTACTGTGCCGTCGTAACGAATGGCAAGCGGAAGGAAGTGGAATTGTAAATTAGGATATTTTTTATCGTCGTGACTTTTTATAAAACCTCCTGCCTCAAAGTGATTGGTTGCCCCCGGTCCTTTTCTTCTGAAAAGCCAGTTGAAGCCTATGAAAGGCGCTCTCCACGGATTGAGTGACGGATATTCACTCACCGGCTTTTTGCAACGCCACTGTACGTAAACTTCCAGGTGATCCTGCAGGTTTTCGCCAACCCCGGGCAGGTGATGAACCGGCTCTACTCCGACTTTTTTCAACTCGTTGGTATTTCCTACGCCCGAGAGTTGCAAAAGAGTGGGAGAATTGATGGCGCCGCCACAACTGATAATTTCTCCACCGTATACTTTTTTTACTTTTCCTTTATGTTTGAATTCTACACCCACAGCCTTCTTTCCTTCAAAAAGAATTTTGTGAGCCATGGCACGGGTGAGAATGGTGAGATTTTTACGTTTTTTTGCCGGCCAGATGTACGCACGTGCTGCACTCATTCTTCGTGCCCTGTGAATGGTTTGATCGAACTTTCCAAAACCTTCCTGCTGTTCGCCGTTAACATCGTCCGTTAGTGGGTAGCCAGCTTCCCTGACGGAATTAAAAAATGCTTTAAAAAGCGGATTTTTGTTTTCAGGAACAGAAAGTTTCATGGGGCCTTCACCTCCGTGGTATTCATCGGCTCCTGTCATTCTTCCTTCCAGTCGTTTGTAGTAGGATAGTGTATGCGCATAGTCCCAGTCTTCCAGTCCTTTTTCTTCGGCCCATTTATCGTAATCTTTTTTATTGCCGCGTATCCATATCATGCCGTTAATGCTGCTTGAGCCACCAAGTAATTTTCCGCGCGGCTGATCAATTTGCCGGTTATTCATAAACGGTTCCGGATCTGATTTATACGCCCAGTTGTAAAATGTTCCGTTGAGCAGAAAACTCAAAGCTGCCGGCATGTGAATTCTAAAATCAACCATATAGTCGGGCCTCCCGGCTTCAAGCACTAATACTTTGTTTGCCGGATCGGCGCTCAGTCTGTTTGCCAGAACTGCACCGGCAGTTCCGCCTCCGATAATAATGTAGTTGTATTGCATAAACGGTTATCTGTAAGGTGAATCGATTTTATTCATTTCAATGTAAACGGTTTTTAGCTGTGTGTAGGCCTCAATAGTGGCGCGTCCGTTTTCTTTTCCCATGCCCGATTGTTTATACGGGCCAAACGGCACTTCTGCCGGATTGACATTGTAGTTGTTCACCCAGCACATACCAGCTTCCAGTTGGCTAACCATGCGGTGTGCCCGTTGCAAATCGTTGGTAAAAACTCCGGCTGCCAGTCCGTAAATTGTGTTATTCGCTTTTTCAATTGCTTCTTTCTCTGTTTTAAATGGTAACACGGTCATAACCGGTCCGAAAATTTCTTCTTTTACAATTCGTGCATTTTCATTGTCGGTTTCAAAAATGGTAGGCTCCACAAAAAAGCCTTCATTGAATTCCGGGTTTTTATGCGACTGGAAACGGTTTCCACCCAAATGGAGTTTGGCGCCTTCTTCTTTTCCGATTTTAATGTATCCCAAAACTTTTTCAAGGTGCTCCTGGCTAATAAGCGCACCAACCTGGGTTTCCATCACCGTTGGATCACCAATGACCATTCTTTTTGTTTTTTCGATGAGTTTTTCAAGAAATTCTTCTTTTATGGGTTCGGCAACATAAACCCGGGTTCCGTTGGAACAAATTTCGCCCTGGGTATAAAAATTGGCCATCATCGCCCCTTGAACTGCTTCATCCAAATCGGCATCTTCACAAATAATAAGTGGCGATTTACCCCCCAGTTCAAGGGTAACATGTTTGAGTGATTCGGCAGCAGCCGCCATCACTTTTTTCCCGGTTTCCACTTCACCGGTCAGAGACACTTTCCTGATATCCGGATGCGTTGTAAGCACTTTACCCACTTCGGCATCGCCCTGCACCACATTGAACACGCCATCGGGCAATCCTGCTTCCGTGAAAATTTCAGCCAGGTAAACGGCCGAAAGCGGAGTCAGTTCTGCCGGTTTGAATATCATTACGTTTCCGGTGGCAAGTGCCGGTGCAGCCTTCCAGCAGGCAATCTGAATCGGGTAGTTCCATGCACCGATACCGGCTACAATTCCGAGCGGTTCACGACGGGTGTAGGAAAAAGGTCCTCCCAAATCGTAATATTCACCATGAATCGACGGCGCAATTCCGGCGTAATATTCAATGGCATCGGCGCCGGTTACCACGTCCACTTCAATGGCTTCCGAAAGTGGTTTCCCAGTATCGGTTACCTCAATTTTTGCCAGTTCATCGTTTCGTTCTCTTAAAATATCGACAGCTTTTTTCAGGATTCTTCCCCGTTCGGTTCCTGTCATTTTTGACCAGACAGCAAATCCTTTTTTTGCTGATTCAATAATTGTTTCAACATCTTTTAATGATGCCGTTTCAATTTCGTTTATTACCTGGTTTGTGGCAGGATTAATGTTTGCAAATGTTTTTCCGGAAGTGGCTTTTTGGCGCTTGCCGTTATAAAAAAGATGATGCTTTTTGTTACTCATAAGCTGCCTGTTTACTTAATTCGACGTTTGAATATTCTGTGTTTATACAGAAATAACTACATTGAAAATCTCAGGGTAATTATTTCCCTTCTTTGTAGTTATTAAATGACAAATATATGAAAATCAATTTTGTGTGAAAATGATTTTTAAAAGTTGAAAATTTAATTTGCAAAATTAAGGCTGCTTTTTATCTGATTAATTAAGCTTTTAGTCTCCGTGAAGTGTCCATAAAGTATTTTTTATCAAAACTTTATAATATTTGGTAAGGCTTGGTTTTAGTCTTTAGTGTATTAATCAAATGTTCTTTAAAAAGTTCAATTTTTTTTATATTTACATTGAATGTTTATTCAATTTTTTATATGATTTTTATTATTTGAGTTTTTCGAAGAAACAGGAACCGGCATTATTCCCAAATAAAATTCATTCCGGGGAATTCGGTTAGATAAAAGAAATTGCAGGGATGGACAACCGGGTTGTTTATTTTTTCAGAAATTTGAAAGTTTTGGTTTTGCTGCTGCTTAGAACGATTCTGAGAAAATAGAGTCCCGGTTTCAGATTTTTTAATTCCAGTTTTAGGGTGGTTTCATTTTCCGGTTTAAGTTCGGTTTGTTTTAGTCCGGAAACAGAATAAATCCCGATTTGCGAAATACTTTCGGATGAGACGATGTTAAGCCGGTCAGTTGCCGGATTGGGATAAACCAGAATGTCGGTTTTTTCGAGACTGGTAATTTGTGTTGCCAGAGAGCCGCTGTTTGCTTCAAAACGTGCTGCAAAATTCTGGTAAAACTGGTTGGCCACATCGCTGTTGTGAATTATCAACGTGTTTTCATCATTTCTGGAATTTGCCGCGTTGCTCCAGTTGTGGCTTCCGGTAATTACAACCGGATCGAATTCAGGCTTATTATTGTCGATTACAGCGTATTTGTGATGCAAAATACCGGCCACATCCTCGTCGTAAATATAACTTTCAGGTCCCAGCTCATCCAGCAGAATATCGTTTACGGTAGTTGAATTGGAACCCTCGTAATCAGTGAGAACATTTACCGCAATTCCTGCTGTCTGGGCGTTACTAATGGCAACTGCCAAATCAGTGCGGGTTATTAGCATGGTAGCCACATTCAGGTTGTTGTCGGCCTGTTCAATGGCATTGATAATTTGTTGATTGGTACCATCGGAAGGACTGAAGTAGCATTCAACGCGGTGCCCACCAATCAAAAGTTCATGTGGCGTATTATCACTTTTATCTTCTCCGAATTTGGCATTCGATGCGTTTGGAGAATCGCCGGTACTTCCCCACATTTCTTCAAATTCAATCTGGTAAGCTTTTGCAAGTGATTGGTCCTGAATAAAAATCATGTTGTTGGCATCGTCCCAAATCTGGCCGAAAGTAAGGTTGGTTGATCCGCTCCATACCACAGGTTTGGATGCATCGGCAGATTCAGCATCGATAACTGCAAACTTGTTGTGCATAATACCACTTTCAGAAAATTCAGGCCGTTCCAGCACCGGAATGTCACTGTCCAAATCGTCGGTACCCTGGTGAGCTGTCGATTCGCAGGTGATAAACCGGATTCTGACCCCCCTGTCTTTTGCGGTATTTAGGGCTTCACTTACATTACTCAATCCTGAATTGTTTATATTGTAAATGGCAAAATCTATCGTTTCAGTCGCCCTGTTGATGTAATTAATGAGTGTGTCTTCAAGCGCATTGCCAATATTTTCAGCCAGCGTGCCGGTTGCCACAGAATGATCGACTTCCGTATTAAAATATGCTTTAATCTCGCCGGTTGAATTCGATTCAGTGGCATAAGCAGCCACCGGGGCAAAAGCTGTGTCGTTGTTAAGCACCGAATAAGGTTGGGCATAAACGATGGTGGCGGCATTCAATCCGGAAATATCAACCTGCTGGGTAAAATTGTTTTCAAATTCTGAGGTGTATCCCGTTGTAGTTGCAATCCAGTCGGCCGGCTTGTCCGTAACTCCGTAACGTACTTCCGCAGTTCCCTGTGCATCGGTTTTCCAGTTTAAACTGAAACCGGTTTGGCTGATGCCGGAAACATTCACCGCAGAGGTTATTATTATTTCAGTATCGAAGTCGAAATCTTCCATGGTGCGCGGGAGCAACTGATATCCGGTAGTTACATCGTTATCTCTCCACGAATATTGTGAAACAATCGCTACAAGATCGAAACTTTCAGTAGGAATGGGCTGCCCAACAATTTCGGTCGCATTTCGGTTGATTCGGATTTCTATGTTTTCGCCTTCCGATATAATTTCGTAATTGGAATCTCCTTCGAACGTTCCCGAAGGATTTACAAATTGGGCATCATTGATTTGAACCAACCGGCTTTCATAATCTTCCCCAATTTCAGAAATGGATAAAACGATTGGATCGGGAAGTGTGTTGCTGTCTGAATGAACCGTGACAGATTCCACGGGATCTACCTCGAGCAGGTTGTTGTAATCTTTCAGACTTCCGGTTACTGTTATAGAATCGCCCGGTTTTAAATCAGCCGTTAAATCACTGTAGGCTGCAATTCCGGCAGTTTCATCCTGAAAATAGCGGATGATTCCCAGTTCGCTGCCGTTTGTCACAATGCCGCTTACAGTTACCGTCTCACCTAAAGCAGCTCGCCGTGCATCTTCAATATTTTGTTGAGAGAATAACGGAACCGAAAGAAGAGAGACTGCTATAAAAAGAAATAGTTTTTTCACCATCACAAGAAGTCAAATTTTAAAATGAGGCCGGGAAAATATAAAAAAAACGGGGGGCGGGGATTAGATTCAGAAAAAACTTTTTTGCCGGCTTGGGCTGTTCACATTTCCGAGACGATTAGTTTTTTTGCAACAACCTTGTTTCCAGTAGTTTTTACTCGTAAGAAATAAATTCCTTTGGGAATATTGTTGAGTTTGAGTTCGTATTTATTTGTCCCGAAATTTGTTTTTCTCTGCAACATCTCTTTTCCGGCAATATTGATCACTTTTATTTCAGCAATTTCATGATCTTCCATTTCAAGTGTTACCTGACCGGTGCTGCATGGATTGGGATAAATTTTAAGTTTCGATGACACTTCATCAACTTTTATTAGAGTGTCGTTTCCAAAAGGTGAGTAGGCTGGCTGATTTGCCTGTCCTGTAAAATAAAATGCAGATATAATTAATAAAAGTATAAATTGTTTCATGGCTCTCTTATTTTTTATTGCAGTTTTTACTGCAAATAGTATGCCTTTTTCTAAAAGAGAGATTTATTATTCAACAGTTGCAAAGCATCCTCCAAATCTTCGGGCGTGTCAATGCCAACGCTTTGATGTTCGGTAACAGCGGTTTTTATTTTGTATCCGTTTTCAAGCCAGCGTAACTGTTCCAATGCTTCCATGCGCTCGAGCTTTCCGTGCGGCAGTTGTGTAATTTGCTGCAGCACCTCCTTTTTGTAGGCATACATTCCGATGTGTGCCCAAAAAGTTGCTGACAGCAACCAGCCGCTTTCCTTTTCGCCTCTCACAAAAGGAATGGGCGACCGGCTGAAATAAAGCGCATTTTGTTTTCTGTCGGTAACCACTTTGGGCCGGTTTGAATTGAAGAGTTCGTCAGTATTGTCAATTTTTTTGATGAGCGTGGCAATTTGGGTATCTTCGGCAAAACATGCCTTGAGTTGTTCAATTTGTTTTGACTGGATGAATGGTTCGTCGCCCTGGATATTTATCACTACATCAAAATTAATTTTTTTTGAAAGGTCGAGCGCTGCTTCCGCACAACGGTCGGTTCCGCTGCGGTGACTCCTGGAAGTCTCAATAACATTCCCGCCAAATTTTCTGACTGCTTCAAAAATCCGTTGATCGTCAGTTGCTACCCAAACTTCTTTCAGTGCTTTCAATGCATTTTCATATACCCACTGGATGACCGGCTTATTGTTCAGCAGTGCCAGTGGTTTTCCGGGGAAGCGTGTAGATTGATAACGTGCTGGTATAATTGCAATAAATTTCATTAATAGCCTGTTTTTATTGTTGTACAAAGATAGTGAGAAATCAGATAGAAATACAGTATTCAAAACCGGCAGAAATTTTGTTTAAAAAAGTATTTTTTAAATTCATCCGCTAAAAAAGGTTAATTCAAATTGATAACCGGACATTGCAAATGAAAAATTGTAAATTTGTGGCTGAATTTGATCATGATTGCAATGTGTTCTGTTGAAATTAATCATATTATTATGACGAAGTTCCGGTTTGCAACCGAATGGGTTTGTAAAAAAGAATTATTGCATCGGCCTGCAATTGAAAAATAACGAAGTTGAAAATGGACAATACAGAAATGGATATTCAGGGGATAAAACAAAGGTTTGAAATTATCGGGAATTCGCCCGAGTTGAACCGCGCCATTGAAGTTGCAGTGCAGGTGGCACCTACTGATCTTTCAGTGCTGATTTCAGGGGAAAGCGGCACCGGAAAAGAGATGTTCCCACAGATTATTCATCAATTTTCCAGTCGCAAACACGGGAAGTACATTGCCGTAAACTGCGGCGCTATTCCCGAAGGAACCATCGACTCTGAACTGTTCGGGCACGAAAAAGGCGCTTTTACAGGCGCCCTTGCCGACCGAAAAGGTTATTTCCAGGAAGCCGATGGAGGTACTATTTTCCTGGATGAAATAGGGGAGCTGCCGCTTTCGACCCAGGTGCGGTTGCTGCGTGTGCTCGAAACCGGCGAATTTATTAAGGTCGGTTCCTCAAAAATGATAAAATCCGACGTGCGGGTGATTGCTGCTACCAATGTAGATATTCCAATTGCTATTGACGATGGAAAATTCAGGGAAGACCTGTATTACCGTTTAAATACGGTACCTATTCATATTCTCCCTTTGCGTCAGCGTCCGGACGATATTTACCTGTTGTTTCGGAAATTTGCACGCGATTTTGCTGAAAAATACCGAATGCCCCCGGTACGGCTCGATGATGAAGCCCGGATCATGCTGATTAATTACCGATGGCCCGGAAACGTCCGTCAGTTAAAAAACATTACCGAGCAGATTTCCATTATCGAGCAAAACCGCGATATTACTGCCGATACTTTGCGGAAATACCTGCCGGTAGCATCGTCAAGTAATTTGCCGGCACTTTTTTCAAAAACCGAAGAAACTTCGTATGCCAACGAGCGGGAGATTCTGTACAAAGTTTTGTTCGATATGAAACGCGACATGAACGATTTGAAGAAGCTTGTACTCGATTTAATGGAAAACAAAGAATCTCCGATATCAGGCGATCAGGCACGGATCATTCAGAATTTGTATGAGGATGATACAGGTACTGATCGCCGGGAATCTACATCAAAATCGCTGCAACTGAGTCACCTCGATAAAGACAATATTCAGGATACCGAAGAAATTGTGGAAGAATCGCTTTCGCTGGAAGAAAAAGAGATTGAACTGATAAAGAAAGCGCTTGAAAAACATAAAGGTAAACGAAAATATGCCGCCCGCGAACTGGGGATTTCCGAACGCACACTGTACCGAAAAATTAAAGAATACAACATTCAGAATTAAAATGCAAAAGAAACTTTTTATAATAATATTGGTTTTGCTTACAGGCATTGTTTTGCCTGCCTGTAAAGTCTCCTATTCATTTACCGGGGCCAATATTTCGCCCGATGTAAAAACTTTTACAGTTTATTATTTCCCGAACCGTGCCCAGTTGGTTAATCCAACATTAAGCCAGAGCTTTACAGAGGCACTTCGGGAGAAACTACAGCGCCAGACTTCACTCAATGAACTGGGCGATAACGGCGACTTGATTTTTGAAGGTGAAATTACCGGTTATGATTACCGCCCAATGGCGATACAGGAAAGAGATCAGGCGGCTTTGAGCCGGCTCACAGTTAGGGTGAAAGTGAAATATACAAACAACAAAGATCCGGAACAAAGCCTGGAACAAACATTTTCGGCTTACGAAGATTTCGACAATACGTTGCCACTCACTCAGGCCGAAGATCAGGTTGTGCCCGAAATCATCGAGAAACTGAATGAAGATATTTTTAACGCAACCATTGCAAATTGGTAGAAATGCAAACTCAGGAATTTTATCATCTGATTGAAAACCCCGCGGAACTGAACGAAAATACACTTCAGGGGCTGAAACAAATAACTTCAGAATTTCCATACTTCCAGGCGGCCTGGATGTTGTACCTGAAAAACCTGAAAAAAACCGGACATCCGGATTTTGAAAAAGTATTGAAAAAAGCTGCTGTTGCCGTTCCGAACCGGAAAAAACTGTACCGGTTTTTAAATGAAGAGAGTGGTTTTTCAACGGCTGATTATTATTTCGAACAAAGCGGGACAGTCGATTCAGGCGGAGGTATTGCTGAAAACAAAAAAGGCGGTTCGCTTATCGATAAATTTCTGTCTGCTGACGCTGCTCCCATCCGGATGGAACAACAGCAGGAAGATGAACCCGACAGAGAGACTGAAAATGAAATAGCAACAAAATCTGAAATCGAGCCCGATGAACTGGTTACCGAAACCCTGGCCATGATTTATTTCGAACAGAAAAAATACGACAAAGCGCTGGATGCATTTAGAAAATTAAGCTTGAAATATCCGGAAAAAAGTGTTTACTTTGCAACCCGAATTGAGGAAATAGAAAAGTTAAAGAACATTTAATCGAAACGAAATGTATACATTAATAACCGTTTTAATATTCATCGTCTGTATCCTTTTGGTACTTATTGTATTGGTGCAGAACTCAAAAGGTGGCGGTTTGGCCAGCAATTTTCAGTCGTCGAACCAGGTAATGGGTGTTCGCAAAACCACCGATTTTCTTGAAAAAGCAACATGGGTTTTGGCAGTTTCCCTGCTCGTATTGTCAATTATGGGCTCGGCTTTTATCCCACGCGAAAGGGTAACGCAGGAGCAATCGAGGGTTCAGGACCAAATTGAAACCGCGGTAGATCCTACCCAGGTTCCAAGTTTCCCGACAACTCCACCACCGGCAACCAATGAGGAAAATACTCCGGCTCCGGCAGAAGGCGAAGGCGGCGGTCAGTAAAAAAAAACTACGATTATATTTAAAAAGCCATTTGCTTGTCAACCGACAAGCAAATGGCTTTTTTATTTTTATGAGTTGAATTCGCTACTATTCCTTTTTTGGATGCAGGTAGTAAGTGAATCCAAACCGCAGGTCGTAATTGTCGCTGGGATAGGCTACAGATCTTCCGGGATAATTGTTGGTTATATCATCTGGAAGTCTGCGATAGGCAAACCACGTGTAACAAGACAGGTTGGGTGTAATATTGTATGATACTTTGGGACCGAACATATAATATGACAGCAGGTTGTCAGGATCCATGCTGGATTTGATAGAAGCATTTAAACTAATCAATCCTTTTACTGAAAGTCCCCATTTCGGGCGGTTAAATAAATAACCCTCAATTGTAGGTGAAACGTACAATTCATGATACCGGGGTTTGTTTGGCGTATCTAAGGCCCTTCCTCCGATATATTCAACCTCTGTACCTACTGCAAAATTCCGAAAAATAAAATACTGCCCGTCAACTGCCAGGTTATAGATTGATCGGTAATCTCCACTATTGCTTTTAATTTTTATCCAGTATCCCGATCCTCCAATGCTCCAGGAGTTTTTTTTGGGTTGGGCGCTAACAGAACTGATTAAACAGAAAACAATGAATGATAGTAATACAAATTTTTGTTTCATGACTTTTGATTTATTCTTGATTAATACTTAGCGGAGATTAAATACATCCGGGTTTAAAAAATTCCGTAAAAACAGTTTAAGATGCGCGCAAAAACCAGGGCTTATTCAACGTCCATGTACTTCAAAGTAAGGTCTTTTTTTTTTTTTTTTTTT
>DATFJO010000283.1:0-4382 GCA_035269145.1 Tangfeifania sp.
GCCACACAAATTTGTACAAAATTGGGATACGCCCATTCTCGTGATTCATGGCGAAAAAGATTTCCGGGTACCGCCTGGTCAGGGACTTGCCGCATTCAATTCAGCAGTGCTGCAGGATGTGCCTGCCAGGTTGCTTTATTTCCCCGAAGAAAATCACTGGGTGTTGCAGCCTCAAAACGGAATTTTATGGCAACGCGAATTTTTTGGCTGGCTGGATAAATGGCTGAAGTGAAATGTGTTTGCTTCGGTTTTGTTAATCTATTGGAGCTTCCCCGGTTTTTAAAAGAATTTCGTTTAAAAGTTTCTTTGAGAAGTACCTTTCGTTTTTCTGCCATATTTTAAAAATTGATCGTAAGTTTTGAATTAGCCCTTTTTGTTTGGCTAAAATCAATAACCCAGCAGATCCGATGCAATTTACACCTAATGATTCGGCCATGTGCCGTGCTTTTTGGTCGTCGATGAGAAGATAATTTGCATTCAATTCCTGATACAAGATTACCGATTCAGATTCCCCATAGTCCATTAAAAGAGAAAGTTGGTTTTTTGATTTAATCTGTAAAATGTGCTTTTTAAGCAGTGTTTTGTATTTTTCAGGGAAAGCCGGATTTTCGTATTTTTTAAGCTCTTCCCAAACGGCTTGAGGGATGTAAAATTCGTCGAAAAGTTTATTGATAATCTCTATTTTTTTGACGATCCCAAGCGAAATTAGAACTCCGGTATCAGCAATCACAATTTTCATAATTACAATTCCTGCATCTTTTCAACATCGCTAAAAATTTGATTAACTTTTAAATCTGAGATCGGAATTTTATTTTTTGCCAGTAATTTTTCAAATTCAAAACGGGTTAACCCTGAAAGCTGATTAGCTTTCCCAATTGTCAATTTCCCCTCTTTAAACAACATCATGGCAATTGAAGCTTGAAAATGAGATTTAATTTCCTGTTCCGACTCATTCAGTACGATCATTAAATCAGCAGGAATTTCAATGGGTATTGTAATATTTTTCATTGCTTTTTTCATCAAAGATAATGAATTAGATGCAATTTATTCATTAGTTGAATGAGTCTAATTCCGCATCCAATTACAAGAAATAAAGAATTGCTCTTTTCTTTCAAATGGTTATTTTTGAAAAAACTTTGAAAGAAACAGTTTTATGCAAAAAATACATATCGGGTTTCTGGGAGCCGGCGGAATTGCCCGCGCTCATGCCTATGCAGCTCAATCTTTAAAATTCTATTACAACGATGCTCCGGAACTGGTTTTTGAATCGGTGGCATCGGCGCGTGCTGAAAGCCGCGATGGTTTTGCAGAAAAATATGGCTTCCGAAAAGCAGAGTCTGTAGAGGAGTTTTCGAAAAATGAAAACATTGAAGCTGTTTTTATCATGGGACCGAATAGTGTCCATTTCGATCATCTGAAGCTGGCTTTGGGAATGCCGGATGTAAAACTTATTTACCTTGAAAAACCGGTCTGTGCATCGCTTCAGGAAGAGGAGGAAATGAAAGCGCTGCTCGACAAAAAAGGTGATTCTGTGAAAATCCAGGTGGGATTTCAGTACCTGCAAACCTCGGCGGTACGCGAAGCCTTGCAATTCTGGCAGAATGGTGAACTGGGAAAACCCATTCATTTCGATCTGAAATATTACCATGGCGATTACCTGCAGAAATCGTATCGCGAAAAGCGAAAAACACGACTTACTCCGGCACCTGACGGTGGAGCGATGGCCGATTTAGGCTCGCACGGAATTAGTTTGCTGATGGCTTTTATGGGCGAAGATTTACAAATTACCGGCGCGTTGCAGGGCGGAAATTATTCCGATGTGCCCGAAGGATCCGATTTGTTCAGTTCTCTGTCGATGGTTGAGCCAAAAACAGGAGCAGTTGGAAACATGTCGGCCAGCCGCATCAGCTCCGGCTCAGGCGATTTGGTGCACCTCGAAATTTATGCCGAAAACGGGGCGCTGCGTTACTCTTCCGTTCACTCCGAATATTATGAATACTACCTCGAGGGAAGCAACCAGTGGATAAAAAAAATTGTTGGCAGCAACTATCAACCTATAACCAGTTTTCCGTCGGGCCATGTTCCGCCGGGCTGGCTGCGCTCGATGGTTCATGCACACTACCAATTTTTTACCGGAAACGACCGGCAAACATTTACTCCCGACCTGAAACATGGACTGGCAGTGCAGCGTATTGTGCGTGAAACAGCCGATCATTTAAACACATTCAGAAAAAAATATAAAAATGACTGAACGAAGCAGTGGAGTTCTTCTTCATATTACATCTCTCCCCGGCCCGGAGGGAAACGGAACGCTTGGAAATGAAGCTTACCGTTTTGTCGATTTTCTGGCTGAAACCAATCAGAAGGTGTGGCAAATTTTGCCATTGGGGCCTGTTGGTTACGGAAATTCGCCTTACCAGTGTTATTCAGCATTTGCCGGCAATCCGATGATGATTGATTTGGCGTATTTGATTAAAGATTCTTTACTGACGAAAGATGATTTAAAAAAACGCCCGCGATTTTCACATAAACAGGTCGATTTCGAAAAAACTGAAAGCTGGAAATATCCCTTGCTGCGAAGAGCATTTGAACGCTACCAGGCCAAAAAACCTGAAAAGCTTGAGTTTGATTTTGTGGATTTTTTGAAAGAGCACGACTGGTGGCTGCACGATTACGCACTTTTCATGGCAGCAAAAAATCATTTCAAAAATGAAGTGTGGGATGAATGGGAGCACGGTCTGAAATTCCGGGGAAAAGAGGCGCTTGAGAAATATGAAATTCTTTTGGAAGATGAGATTTCTTTCAGGAAGTTTATACAGTTTTTATTTTTCAGACAGTGGTTTCAATTAAAAAAATATGCCAACCTGAAAGGTGTGCGTATTGTTGGAGACATGCCGCTTTATGTTTCGGGCGACAGCGTGGATGTGTGGTCGAATACCGATATTTTTCTGCTCGATAAAAACCTGAAACCAACGAAAGTGGGGGGCGTGCCTCCCGATTATTTTAGTGAAACCGGCCAGTTATGGGGCAACCCTGTTTTTGACTGGAAACGGTTGGAAAAACGTGGATTCGATTGGTGGCTGGCCCGCCTGCACTTCAACCTGCATTTGTTTGATGAGGTGCGTATCGACCATTTCCGTGGTCTCGAAGCCTACTGGTCGGTGCCGGCAGAAGACGAAACTGCCATGAACGGCGAATGGGTTCCCGCAGGAGGTTTTAAGCTGCTCAATAAATTTAAAGAACAAACCGGCTCGCTTCAGTTAATTGCCGAAGATTTGGGCTTCATTACAGAGGAAGTGCATAAGCTTCGGGAAGATTTTGACCTGCCGGGAATGAAAGTGTTGCAGTTTGCTTTTGGTTCCGATGAAACCAACATTAACCTTCCCCACAATTACGAGCCAAATTTTGTGGTTTACACCGGAACCCATGATAACGATACTACACTTGGCTGGCTCGAAAAATTGGAAGGAGAAGAAAAGAAAAAGGTTCGCTGGTATCTTGGAAGGAACAAGAAAAAAGCTTTGAAAAACTGTATTGAAGCTGCCTGGTCGTCGTGTGCTAAAATGGCTGTTTTGCCCATGCAGGATGTTTTGCAATTAGGCTCAAAATCGCGGATGAACACTCCGGGCACTGCAACCGGCAACTGGGACTGGCGTTTCAGGTGGAGTCAGCTAAAGAAAAAACATGTGAAATTTCTTGATGAACTAACGCGAAAGTATAATCGTTGATAGGATATTATGCGTAAATTTGTGTTATGAATTACAGCGAAATCATAAAAATAAGTCCGAATAAACGTTTTGGAAAACCTTGTGTCAGGGATACCCGAATCACTGTTTATGATGTTTTAGGCTGGTTGGCATCTAATATGACAGTTACAGAAATTCTTACTGATTTTCCTGAATTAACCAAAGAGGATATAAATGCCTGTTTGGCTTATGCTGCCGATCGCGAGCACAAACTTCTAACTTCACAATGAAATTGCTGTTTGATCAAAATATTTCTTACCGGATTTCCCGAATAGTAAGAAATGCATTTCCGGATTGTGAACATGTAAAGGAGGTTGGGCTTGAAAATAAAACGGATGTTGAGATTTGGGAATTCGCAAAAGAAAATGATTTTACGGTTGTTACCTTCGATGCTGATTTTTACGATTTGTCGCTGGTGAGAGGAATCCCTCCGAAAATTGTTTGGTTAAGAAGCGGAAATACTTCAACCCTGAATATATCGCACTTATTAAATGAAAAGAAGGAGCTAATCGAAGGCTTTTGCAAATATGAGAACACTAATAGCTGCCTGCAAATATTCTAACAACACTTTACCACCGCATCCATAAATTCATTTGGCTTTTCGGCATGCAACCAGTGTCCTGCTCCGGGGATGTC
>DATFJO010000284.1:0-3548 GCA_035269145.1 Tangfeifania sp.
GGACTTGGAAATGACCACTTCAAATCTTCCACCTTTCAAACACCCCGTTTTGCCCAGCCGGGAGAAGACGGAGAAGAAGGCTGGAAAATACTGGAACTGAAAGTGCTGGCCGATGTGGGCCTCGTCGGATTTCCCAGTTCAGGAAAATCCACATTGCTTTCGGTGGTTTCGGCAGCAAAACCAAAAATTGCCGAGTACCATTTTACCACGCTTACGCCCAACCTGGGAATTGTAGGACACCGCGAGGAAAAATCGTTTGTGATGGCCGACATCCCCGGGATTATTGAAGGAGCCCACGAGGGGAAAGGACTGGGACTGCGTTTTCTGCGCCACATCGAGCGCAACCCGATGCTGTTGTTTTTGGTTCCGGCCGACAGCGACGATCATGCGAAAGAATACGATATACTGCTAAATGAACTGAAAAAGTACAACCCGGAGTTGCTCGACAAGCAACGTTTTCTAACCATCAGCAAAGCCGACATGCTCGACGAAGAATTAATGAACGAAATCAGCGCGGAACTAAATGGCATTCCCCATCTTTTCTTTTCATCGGTGACGGGTTTCAACGTTCCGCAATTGAAAGACAAAATCTGGGAAATTCTGAACAGTTAAATGGAGTTTTTACAAAAAATACTGGAAGCAGATACCGAACTTTTTCTATTCCTGAATAGTTTTTACAACGATTTTTGGGATACAATTATGCTAATGGTAACCCGCAAAGAAACATGGGTGCCGTTTTACCTCGTCATACTTTTTTTTATTTTCAAAAATTATAAAGCCAAATGGTGGCTGGCCGTCATTTTCCTGGCAATTACAGTTACATTAAGCGACCAGCTATCGGTTTTACTAAAAGAAACCATCCAGCGGTTCAGGCCGGTTCACAATCCTGAAATTCAGCACCTGGTGCATAATGTGCTCCGCAAAGGCGGATTGTATGGATTTGTATCGTCGCATGCGGCCAACAGTTTTGCTGTATTTATATTTACCTCACGGCTTTTCCGAAACAGGGGCTATTGGTTTTTGCTGCTATTCTGGGCCTTGCTCCTCTCCTATTCGCGCATCTACTCAGGTGTGCATTATCCGTTGGATTTAATTGGCGGGGCACTTCTCGGATGGCTCATAGGAGTTGGTATGTATAAACTAATGATGTTTATCGAAAACCATTTTTTTATTGCCCGAAAGCCCAAACTTGAAAAGACCAACTTAAAACCGCACCAGGCAGGATTGATTTTCCTGGTTTTCGCGGTTATGATGTGTACCGTTTTTATTTCCACCTACCTGCTTCATCACTATAATTACCTGTGAAAATGAACCGACAGGCTGTTGAATTTTACCAATCAAAAAGTGAAACTTACACCACAAAACTTCAGAAGGTTTCAAAAAAAATAAAACAGTTTGCCTGGTATCGTCTGGTGGCTTTTACATTCATTATCCTCCCGTTTATTTTTTGGGGATGGAACGGCTGGCTCACTGCAGTTCCGATGGGAATATTTACCCTGCTGTTTTTCTTTCTGATAAAAAAGAACATTCAATTTTCGAATCAGAAACAAAAATTCGAGGTACTTAAAAAAATTGCAGACGATGAGCTTTTGGCGCTTCAACACAAGTTCAGCCATTTTGAAAGCGGAAAAGATTTCCTGGATACCGACCATTTTTACGCGTACGACCTGGATATTTTTGGCGAAGATTCCATCTACCAGTTCATCAACCGCACTTCCACGCAGAGCGGCCGGACAAGGTTGGGAAACTGGCTCAAAAATCCTTCACTCGAAAAAAACGACATTGAAAAAAGACAGGAAGCTATAAAAGAACTTTCAGTTATTCCCAACTGGCGGCTCCACTTTCTAACAAACGGTCACCTTTTTAAAGAAACAAAAGAACTGAGCGATGAGATAAAATCGTGGTCACAAACCGAGTTAAATGCCGGCAATACTACAAAAATTAAATGGCTCATTTATTTGTTACCTGCATTAACTTTCCTTTCAATCATTCCGGCTGTTGCAGGAGTCACAAACTACCTCCTGTACATGATGATTTTCATTCAGTGGCTTTTCATTTATTTATACCGAAAAAAAATCAGCTTGTTTTATGACTTTTTTGGCAGAAAAACCGAACTGCTGGGAAAATACCGTCAACTGCTCGGGTTTATTGAAGAGCGTGAATTCCAGGCTCCTTTTCTTGTGGAACTGCAACAAAAAGTCAACCGGCCCGACAAAGCCAGTCACACTTTTCAGCACCTAAAAAGTTTGGTGCACCAGTTTGAATACCGCCAGAATATCGTTATCAATCTGATTGTGAACTCACTGCTGCTTTGGGACATTCGCTGTGTTTACCAGCTGTGGAAATGGCACAAGCGGCACCACAAAAAACTGGCCGCATGGTTAGATGTAATTGCAGAAACTGACGCTTTAATCAGCCTGGCCAATTTTGCATACAATCAACCGGATTATGTTTTCCCGGAAGTACACGACGGCGGCTTTGTTTTTGAAACCCGGCAAATGGGCCATCCGCTGCTTGCGGCTGAAAAACGTGTGTGCAACGATTTGGAAATAACCGGATGGTCGAAAGTACTGATTGTTACCGGCGCCAACATGGCCGGCAAAAGTACTTATTTGCGAACTGTGGGTGTAAATACGATTCTGGCACGGATGGGCGCTCCTGTGTGTGCCGAAAAAATGACTTTTACCCCGGTAAAAATTTACACCAACATGCGCACTACCGATTCACTCCTGAAAGATGAATCATACTTTTTTGCCGAACTGAAACGAATTAAAGGTGTGCTCGATCGCCTCGAAAACGGTGAACGTATTTTTGTCATTCTCGATGAAATGCTGAAAGGAACCAACTCCATCGATAAACTCAACGGTTCGATTGAACTCATCAAAAAACTTCTGCACCTGAAAGCTGTGGCACTGATTGCTACGCACGATCTGAAACTCAGCGAAATGGAAGAAGAGTATCCGCAGCAGGTGTACAACAAGTGTTTCGAAATCAGAATAAAAAACGACGAACTGATTTTCGATTATAAACTTTCCGACGGAGTTACCGAAACCATGAACGCCACTTTTTTGATGAAAAAGATGGGGATTATTTGATCCAAATCAGCCGGTTTTTATAAGTAGGAAAGCGCCACCGAATCCTTGTACTGAACCGCCAATTCCTTTAGTTTTGTTTCCATATCTTCAATAATAGATTCGTATCCAGGCCGGTTATATAAATTGTACATTTCCTGTGAATCTTCTTTTAGGTCGAACAATTCCCACTCGTCGTTCAGGTAATAATAAATGAGTTTGAACCGGTCGTTTTTTACGCCAAAATGCCGGGTGACCATGTGCCAGCTTGGGTATTCGTAATAATGATAATAAATGGCATCGCGGAACTCTCCGCCTTCACCTTTTAGCAGCGGCACCATACTTTTTCCCTGCATATCGGAAGGAATTTCAATGCCGGCCATTTCGAGGAATGTCTCGGCATAATCGAGGTTTTGTACCAGGTCGGAGTTGGAAGAACCTTCTTTCGTCACACCCGGCCATTTTACAATCAGCGGC
>DATFJO010000285.1:0-5556 GCA_035269145.1 Tangfeifania sp.
TGCTCAGGCAGCGTTCACGCCCGTACCTGTTTTCAAATACGCTGGCGCCTGCAACGGTTGGTGCTACTTTGAAAGTAATCGACATGCTTTCGGAATCCAGCGATCTTCCTGCAAAAACAATGACCAATGCCAAGCATTTCCGCGAAAAAATGGAAGCAGCCGGATTCGACCTGGTAAAAGGCGATACCGCCATTGTGCCAGTAATGATTTACGACGCTCCGCTGGCTGTGAAATTTGCCGATGAGTTGCTGAAAGAAGGCGTTTATGTAATCGGATTTGTTTACCCGGTGGTTCCCAAAGGAAAAGCAAGAATCCGCGTTCAACTTTCTGCAGCACATACTTTAGAGCAAATTGACCAAACGGTAGAGGCGTTTATTAAAGTGGGGAAAGAACTGAATATTATTTGAGAAAGACTAACTTCAATTTCAAAGACTGTCGTGAATCTTTGCGATGGTCTTTTTTATTTCTGCCCGGGTATTGAAATCTCTGAAATATCCTGATCGATTTTATCTGTTTTTCGCTTAAATTGTTTGGCTGTGAGTACATTTATTTTTACCTGAATCTGACCACCATTTTTTTTCGTTTCGAAATCAAGAAGATTGATTAAACTGTTATCTTCCTGTTTTATTTCGCGAAAAACCGGCCTGAAATTTTCTGAATCGATTTTTCGTAATCTGCTAAACCTTACAGAAAAATAGCCTTCACTACCTTTGTAAAAGTATGTTTTGTTTTTAGGATTGTAAGTAGATTTTGTGATGGTGTAATGCCGGCTTTTTTCTTCGATCCATTTTCCTTCCTGTTGCGGAAAATCTATTAACATGCGGTAATTTCCTTCGTCGAGAAACTTGAATGCAGCTTTGCCGGTTTCTCCGGTAATTTGATGCGCAATGGGTTTTTGATTTCGTTGCTGCGATTCAATAAAAACAACCGCCTTTTCAGCCGGCTTCCCCGAACCAAAAATCAAAAAAACAGATAGTAAAAAACTCAGAATTTGCATTCTTTAAATTTATTCTCAAAATTGAGAAATTTATTGTCGAAATTTTGCAATCTTTCAGATTGTTGTTAACAGGTTTCTGTCGACAAAGTAACTGAATAAAAAGTCGTTCGCAAAAGATTATTTCACGGGAGCAATTTCAGGCTGATTTTGAATAACTGTCATTTTCAAGTCGTTTTTATACTTGTTAATTAATTTGCGGAATTTCTTTTCAGAAAGGGCAAGTATTTCCATCGTAATGGTCCCAAATTTATTATCCACTTCAAAATGTGCAGTTACCATGCGGTTTGGGCTTTTTTCATCGGTATTAAAAGTGGGTATAATATTTGAACCTGAAAGATTTTTAACACCTGAATAACGAATCATAAAAAAACCGTTGTATTCCCGAATAAGGTATTTCTTTTTGGCATTGTGGTATCCAAACTGAAAATCACCGGGAAGATTGAGACGTTCGTTGGCAAGTTTTCCGCTTTGATGGGGAAGCGTCATCACTATTCTGTATTTTCCTTTGTCGAGGTGCGCAAATGTTGCACTCCCCGCTTTTCCTGTTAACTGAAAAGCTACCGGAACTTCACCTTTTTCGGGTTCCAGAAAAACTGCAGCTTCCTGCACTGGGTTACCCGGTTTTCCCCGGGAAAAAAATGATAATGGATTTTTGAATGAAATTGGTATTGCCATTTTATCTGTTTTTACCGATTTGAATAATATTATGAATCAACTTTAACGTTCAATCTTTCAATTATTTAAAACAAATAAGATTGGAATATGTTGGATTTTCAATGCTGTCAGCCTTTTGAACGGGGAAATTTCGATTGGTTTGTACTCGTCATATTTCTTTATCTTTGCCTCAAATTATTCATTATGAAGGAAAAGCTTTTTGGAAAGACATTGAATGAGTTACAGAATGTTGCAAGCGAACTTGGCTTGCCCAAATTTACTGCCAAACAAATGGCCGACTGGCTCTACAAAAAGAAAATTTCGTCGGTTGACGAAATGACCAACCTTTCCAAAAATGCCCGTGAATTGTTGAACGAGAAATATGAATTTGGAGCAACACAGCCATCGAAAGTTCAGGAAAGTGCCGATGGTACCAAAAAATACCTTTTCCCAACCCTTCAGCAGAAATTTGTGGAAACTGCTATGATTCCCGAAGGCGACCGTAATACAGTTTGTGTGAGTTCGCAAGTAGGCTGCAAAATGGGCTGCCTGTTTTGCATGACAGGCAAACAGGGATTTCAGGGCCAGCTTTCTGCCGGCGAAATTGTAAACCAGATAAAAAGCATTGAAGAAGCGAATGAAGTTTCCAACATCGTGTACATGGGAATGGGAGAACCATTTGATAACCTTGACGAAGTTTTAAAAAGTATCGAAATTCTGACTTCTGAGTGGGGATTTGCCATGAGCCCGCGCCGGATTACAGTTTCAACAATTGGAATTATTCCGGCAATGCTGCGGTTTTTGGAAGAGAGTGAAGCACATCTTGCTGTGAGTTTACACACTCCTTTTAATGAAGAACGCCGGAATTTAATGCCCGTGGAAGTGGCTTATCCGATTGAAGAAGTGGTTGCTGAAGTCAAAAACTGGGATTTTGGCCGGCAGCGCCGTATTTCGTTCGAATATATTTTATTTGATGGATTGAATGATTCGCCACGTCATGTAAAAGAGCTTGCCAGGTTATTAAGTGGTTTGAAATGCCGCATCAACCTCATCCGGTTTCATCCGGTGCCCGGCACACCACTCAAAAGTCCGGGCGAAGAAACCATTCAGCGCTTCAAAGAAATGCTGAACCAGAAAGGAATATTCACCACCATCCGCGCCTCACGTGGCCAGGATATTTATGCCGCCTGCGGATTGCTTTCTACCAAAGAGTTGGTGAAATAAGATGTGTAATTGTCCAAAAATCTAAATTTGGCAAGTAAACTTTCTGTATTTAGCTAAATTTGGCAAGTTTGCCGGTTCAGTCGAATTGTAGCGGATTCATTTCTTTAGCCTTAAATCCTTTTTCTCCCTTTTCAACCGTTGCGTTTTCGTTGTAAAAATCGTGCTCAAAAAACAGGACGTAATTTTTAGCCGCTGCTTCTTCCAGCAATTTTTCTTTCTCTTCCATCACTTTCACCGGATCCAAATCGTAAGCCGCCACCCACAGCAAAGGAATATTTGCTGCCGTTGGAATCAGGTCGGATGTATAAACCACGGTTTTTCCATTGTAATTTATGTATGGCAGCATTTGGCCGGGGGTGTGGCCGTTGAAAAAACGCACTTCAATTCCGGGGAAAAGTTCAGTATCTTTTTCTACCAGGTTTAATTTCCCGGAATCCATTAAAAAGTTAAGCACTTCTGTGTGATAAGCTGCTCCCTCCCGCGGATTTGAAATTTTGGAATGCTCCCACTGTTTTTTACTACACCAGTGCGTTGCATTCGGAAACCGAAGCTGGAATTCGCCGTCCACGTTTTTTACTGCTCCGGTTGCATGATCCCAGTGCAGATGCGTCAGTAATACATCGGTAATATCATTGGATGAATAATCGTTTTCTGCCAGCGATTCTTCCAATTGGTTCAATCCAACCACACCGTTATTTTTCAAATGCTTTTCAGAATAGTGATTGCCAATCCCGGTTTCAACCAGGATTTTTCGTTCGCCTTGATCTATTAACAAACAACGCAGTGCCAGTTTTGTAAAATTATTTTCGTCGGCCGGGTAAACTTTACTCCACAATAATTTTGGGATGACGCCAAACAACGCGCCACCGTCGCAATGAAAATTTCCGGCTGATATTGGGATGAGTTTCATAATTTAAGAAGTTTGAAAATGGAAGACCGAAGCGGGATGTTCAGAACTAACTTCAAATAAAATCCGCTTTCATCAAAATATATAAGCTTTAGAGATTTTAAATTCAAAATTAAGCTATTTCTAAGTTTGCTATGCGTTTGAAATGTTTTTGATTCAGTGTTTTAACTGGCATTTGATAAACCAGGCAAGTTGCTGCAATAAAAATATCGCGAAATTCAATCATATTATTTTCTTTTCTTAGCTGATGATAAATTTCACCGGATTTCTCAGCAACCTTCCGATCGAAAGGTAAAACCAGCAAGTCTTCAGTAAGCAACATAATATCTTCCTTTTTTGATTTATTTGTGGCTCCCATTAATAACTCATACAAAGTTATTGAAGAAATGGCCAATTGCACATTTTCAGGAAGACTAAAAAGTACGGTTTCTGTTTTGTTCTTTTTTCGCAAAAATTCAATAAATATACTTGTGTCTACTACCATTCCTCAATCTTCCATTGATTAAAAAGGGATTGATTTTTTTTAAATACCATAAAGTCAGCATCTGACCATGTTGAAACTTTTAAAATTTTCTTTTTATAATTTGAAAGAGAAGAGTTTGGCTTCATCTTTTGTTTGTGCAACAAAAAATCCAAAAAATCATTCACCTCTTTTTTTTCGGAATTATCTAAAAGCTTATATTTTGAAAGTAAATCTGTCATTTCTCTCTTTTTTGTAAAGATAAAGATTTTTCACTCTGAATTCAAATTCCACTTTTTCTGAAATGCAGAATCGAGTGAGAAATCCATTACATGTTTTACTACACCTCTGTAATCTTTTACGCCTTCTTCTATCTTATTTGTTTTCAGATAGGCATCGTTCATTTTTGTGGCGGCGCGGTCAATTTTTTCATTTCTGAGATTGGCCCAGTGCTCCCTGATTTTCTGCATATCATTTTTTACCGGTTCATCCAGTTTTTTTATAATTTCCGGGAATTTCTCCAAACGGAAGCCCTGGAATATAAAATACCTTAAAATCATTAAGTTGGCTGAATATTTTAGTTTTTCCGACTCGCTTTGAGTACAAACCAGCCATGCGTAAAAATTAGCTTCCGATTCCCCGGTAATTCCAAACTGGTGCGCTTTTTCATGCGCCAGCACAAACGGATATTCAACCGGTAAAAGATTTTTGTTGAGGTGTATTTCATTGAAAAAAGGACCGTAGTAACCCGAAATTCCGGCCTGCGCAAAAAAGCGGCTGAAGGTTATATTTTTGGCGGGTCGCTTCCCGGCAGGATAACCAATTTGTAAAACAGGTGACAGCTCCTGATAAGATTTTTCAACTAATGAATCAATTTCACTTTTACTGAAATTTTTGAAAGCAGTGTGTGACAAATTTGTTTGTTCAACCAGCTTTTCAAATACATTCAGAAAATCCTCCGTATCGGGCTGTTGTGTGGCTAATTCGAGCCGGTTGTTTAAATCCATTCTGAAATAATTAAACCCCCAGAAAAGATAGAACAATATATAGGTGATTGCCACTATGTTTAATACGGTTTTACCTGTTTTTTTCAGGGAGATTTTTTTGAAAATTAGCAGGCCAGTCAACAGGAAGGCACAAACAATCAGCAAAATGTAAAACAGGTCATCAAGCGAAAAAGGCAGAACAGCACTGATTGCTGAAAGAATGGAAGCGAAAACAGGATAAATTTGCCGGGAATAAACGGCATCGGTCCATTGCGGATTAGCAGCCAGCCACTCGGTGCCCAAAAAAGTCAGCAACGCCAGCAGAGGC
>DATFJO010000286.1:0-5273 GCA_035269145.1 Tangfeifania sp.
GTTCCTGGGTACAACATAAAAGAGAAAACGGATGGAAGTCGAAAAAACTGATTTTACATGCCGGGCTTGCTTCACTTCTTCCGGTGCTTTTTACGTTTCAGCTAAATTTGTGGTGGTTTTTCCCGATTATTATTGTTCTGCATTTTATTATCGACTTCCTCAAATCGAAATTACCGGATACCATTCCGGCTTTTCTGATTGACCAGCTTTTGCACGTTGCTGTGCTGTGGGGTTTGGCTTTTTATGCAACAGATGCTGTAATTTCAGAAAGCCTGAACAGACTTTGGATCTATGCCACGGGGTTGGTTCTGGTTACTAATCCAATAGGTATTTTTACGGGCTTATTTTTAAATGCGGTAATCCCAGATAAAAATAAAAAGAACAAACACGATATTTCAGCATGGATTGGTATTCTGGAACGAATACTTATCCTGATTTTTATTTTGGCCGGCCAATTTACTGCCATTGGTTTTCTTATTGCTGCCAAATCCATTTTCCGGTTTAACGATACCCGTGAAGACGGGAACAAAAAAGCCGAATATTTTCTTTTGGGAACTCTTATTTCGTTTACTTTGGCGATTGTGATTGGCTTATTAATAAAATATTTAATTACGATTTAATTCCTTCTCCTAAGGGAAGGTTGGGAAGGGGCTTATTTATGCTTGCAAAACGAATTATACCATGTTTGGATATCCGCAACGGACAAACCGTGAAAGGGATAAATTTTGTGGATATTAAAGAAGTAGGTGACCCTGTAGAGATGGGAGCCAAATACGCAGCCGACGGTGCAGATGAATTGTGCTTTCTGGATATTACTGCAACGCACGAAGGCCGGAAAACTTTTGTGGAACTGGTAAAACGAATTGCAGCACATTTGAACATTCCGTTTACGGTTGGCGGTGGAATCAGCGAACTCAGTGATGCAGAAAAGCTGTTAAGTGCCGGTGCCGACAAGATTTCCATCAATTCATCGGCAGTTCGTAATCCCAAACTCATTGATGAAATGGCTTTGAATTTCGGAAGCCAGTTTGTGGTGGTTGCCATCGATGCCCGGGGCGATGAAAACAACCACTGGACTGTTACTGTAAACGGTGGCCGCATTCCCACAGATAAAGAACTTTTTTCGTGGGCAAAAGAGGCTGAAGACCGTGGTGCCGGAGAGATTTTATTTACTTCCATGAATCACGACGGAACGAAAGGCGGATTTGCAAATGAGCAACTTTCGCGGCTCGCTGATTCACTGAGAATCCCGATCATTGCTTCCGGAGGTGCTGGAACCAAAGAACATTTTGTGGATGTGTTTACTGCCGGGAAAGCAGATGCAGGCCTGGCAGCCAGCATTTTTCATTACAACGAAATTCCGGTTCCGGTATTAAAAAAATATTTAAAAGAAAAAGGAATTGTGGTTCGTTAATAAAGTAGATTCAAATCATTAATTTCGCAGCAAATTTTTGCACATGAACGAATTTAAGGACATCGAAAAGATAAATTTCAATAAACTGGATGGATTGATTCCGGCAGTAGTTCAGGATAATTCCACCATGAAAGTGTTAATGGTGGGTTTCATGAATAAAGAAGCCCTGGCAAAAACAGTTGAAACAGGGAAAGTCACTTTTTTTAGCCGAACCAAAAACCGGTTGTGGACCAAAGGCGAAGAGTCGGGTAATTTTCTGAATGTTGTCAATCTTCTTATTGATTGCGACGACGATACACTGCTTATTAAAGCCGAGCCGGCAGGACCGGTTTGTCATACAGGGGCTGACACCTGCTTCTCTGAAACAAATCAAAACAGAGGTCTTCAGTTTTTGAGTTATTTGCAGGATTTTATCGATAAAAGAAAAGAAGAAATGCCGGAAGGTTCTTATACAACTTCCCTGTTTCAGCAAGGAACCCCAAAAATTTCGCAGAAAGTAGGCGAGGAGGCTGTGGAAACCATTATTGGTGCCATGAATAATGACGATGAAAACTTCGTTTATGAAGCGGGAGATTTGTTGTACCACCTCATTGTTTTGCTGACGCACAAAGGTTACCGGATTGAAGATATAGTCCGTGAACTGGAAAAGCGTCACAAATAAAATTCAGCAGGAAATTTTGGAAAATGTTTTACAGAACATTGTTATGTAACATAGTTTCATAACATAACTGTAAAACATCTAATAATTAACGGACTTATCTGGTGAATTTTGGGTTTAAGTTGGTAGTTTTGTATGTACAGCTAACTCAAAAAACTGATGTTATGGAAATTAAAACCATGTGTCCCACCAGTACAGCAACTATCCTTGCCTGCCAAAAAATTGCAAAATCGTTTAAAGAAAACATTTATGAACTGTCCAGCGTCCGGAAAGAGTGGGATCCGGAATTTGCGGTTTCGCTGAATGTCTGGATAGAAGATACCATTGAAAAACACTATTCCGGGGGTCTGAACGATATTTACGATGAAAAATACCGTGAATGGCACGAAGTGTTGGTGGCTGGCCTTCAAAGCCTGAAAATACTGAGGGCCAGTTTAAAAGTAGATTTCCGCAATGACAAAGCATTCATGAAAGAAACATTTAAAAAGCTGGGGTACAGCGATTATTTCAGCGATGCTAAAAACGGCGATCACCTGAGTTTATATAAATTTCTGACTCAGTTCAGAGAAAACCTCGATGAAGGAACCCGCAAAAAAATAGTCAGCAAAGGGGCTCCTGATTCGCTTTTCAAAAAGATTCTTGAATCGGCACGTCAAATTGCCGAATACAAAGATTGTTTTGAAACGCTCGAAGGAGAGAATGATTTAAGTACATACGGGCAAAAAGAAGTGGCTGAAATATACCAGACAGTTCAGGATGTTTGCCGGATTGCTGTGGCGTATTATCAATTTGATCCGGAGAAAAGAGATCAGTTTAATTTTTACAAAGTGCTGGTTAACTTATAAACCATTTCAATATTTATATTTCTAAAACGGTCTTCCTGCTCTGAGCAGGAAGACCGTTTAGTGTTTAATCTTTTTTGAACAGTGGATCGGCGCCTATTGTACCGGTTATATCATCAATGTATTTGTCAGATTCAATATAACTTAACCTTAATCTGGCCTTTTCAATACGCTGGCTAATGTCCATTTTCTTTACCAGTTTGCTGTTAATTGGGTTTTCTTTAAAGCTTTCCAGGTACTGGATCTGATTTTTCAGTAAGGCTGAATCTCTTTGCTGTTTCAGCTTCAGCCTGTTTTTATACCAGTCGGTTTGCAGTACAGAATCCCGGTTAAACTCTTTTCTAAGTTCCGGGTCACTTAGGTCTTTGCCGTTGTAATTTCCATACGCCATGATATGCAGCAATATTTTTAGCGGCGGAATAGCTGCTTCCACGCTGCCGTCGTTAAAATAATTTATGGCTACTTTTTGCTGTGCTTCAACAACATTATTGATTCCGTCCACAAAAACTTCCATGTCCTGGGTTTCCGGTCTCAGCATTTCTTCATTGAAAACAGCCAATGGCTCATCAAACAAACGGTTCATGCACCTGAATGCAAAATTTTCATTGATGCGGTATCCCAAACGGCTGGCAAGTACTTTTTGTCCGTTGTGTTCAAAATCCTCAAGTTTATCGAGGCAGTTGTGTTTAATCAATTTATTGGCATCCCTGTCTTCAGGTTCCAGGCGTGCCCATATTTCAGGAATCAGTATGCTGATGTCGTGATCAAAACGATTGTTTTGTCCTACATGACCGGCTGCGGAGCTAAATCCCTGGTATTCGCTTAAAATGTAGGAGAGCAGCGCATTGTTTAAATCAGATGTGGGAACAAGCATATTGAACGGGCCTTTGGTCAATGCCCCTTCTGAGCCGGCGCCGGTTGTCGACGGCGATTTACCTGTCAGACTACAGATGAAATCCATGAACAACTCGGGAATTTCCTGGTAATGAATCGGGTTGTAAACACTCAATGGCCGAATGCCTTTTTCCTTATCGGCCGGGTTATTTCTGCGGCCAGGCAATACTGCATTCACCGGAAAATGTACCGGTTTTTCAGGATCTACTTTCCGGTGCAGCCGAACTCCAACTTCAGCAAGGTGCGAATCCTGGTTGTCTTGTTTGAACCGGTTAAACTGCAGGTACCTCGGATTGTTTGTAGGTACTCCATTTACTATTCTTGTATGCGACGGCGCAACAAAGTAAGATTCCTTGTCGCTGTCCATCACTTTTTTGATAAGGTCTTTTACCGGTTGGGTATACTGATCGAAATGAATGGCATCTTCGTAAAGCTCCCGGGCATCTTCCCTGGTGAGCGGCTGGTAGTTTGTCAAAAAAGTATTGGGGCTGACAATGTCTGCTTCTGCATCTTTGTCGTATCCCCTGATAATGGCCTCGTCGGGCCGCTGGAAGAAATATGATTCGCAGTTGGTTAACAGTTTAACACTTTTATTCGGAAATTCAGGGTTCAGATTGTTTAACTGGTTGGCCGGAAGTGTTATAGATGCGGTTATGTCATCTTCCATTTGGATTTTCTGGCTGGGAATGAAATCGGAACGCAGTTTGTGCAGAAACCATTTTCCATCAGGATTGAATCCAATTCGTACATAGCTTGCCATTATTTTATTGTGTTTGTAGCGAAGTGCATTTCCGTTTCTTCCGTTTACGATTTCCACGTTAAGGTGCTCTTTCCACGAACCTTTTTCCTGGTGACTGCGGTATAATCGCTTAATGTAGAGTGCCAGTGTGCGAACATGTACCGGCAGGCTTTCGAGAAAACGGTTGTATTCGTCGTTGTACTGATCCGACGGTGTGAGCAGCTTTACTGCCGAGCCCAGTGTGCGGTGCGGGCTTAAAAATGGCCGCGAAGGACGTGCATCCGGCCGGATGTTTTTCCATCGGTCTGAGTAATCGTAATTGATAATTTTGTCAACCACCTCCGAATCCTTTTCCAAATCCTGAATGTAGAAAGAACCATATTTAATGGCGTTCTGCATCGATTTGGAAATTTCCGATTTACCTCCTCCTGAAACGGTACTGGGTTTGTGACAGAAAATTCCCTCAGGCGATGTGTCGATGATACGCCAGAGTTGTTGTTCGGGGTGTTTTACCAACTGGAATTTATGCCCTGTGGGGTGCACATATATTTTTTTGGGCGACAGTTTTAGCTGCTGCTCTTTTTCCTGGTGTTCCCAGGTAACCGTTCCTTTTTCAATATCGATGTCGGCATGCTCAGGAATGTAAATGATGTCAGGAAATTTTTTGTCGGTTGCATAATTTTCAGGCATCACATCAATCTTTCCTGTCAACAGTTTTTTTACTTC
>DATFJO010000287.1:0-4124 GCA_035269145.1 Tangfeifania sp.
AAATTGCAAGGATGCCGGTTAATGTGGTTTTCATTTCGATCTGTTTTAGCGTCAAAAATATAAATTATCGGATTACGGTGTGAAATTACAAAACAACACGGTTTAACACCAAGGTTCGGAAGATAAAAAGCGTAAAAAAGCTATCCTGCCTATAATAGCCGGGATAGCTCAAAACTAAATATTTTATAAACTGTTAAGAAAGCTGAATCAAACCCTCTTTAATGGCATATTTCACCATGTCGGCATTGCTTTTTAATCCAAGCTTTTCAAAAATATGCTGCTTATGTGTGCCCACTGTTTTTACGCTGATAAAAAGTTTTTCAGAAATTTCGCGGGTGGATTTTCCTTCGGCGTAAAGCTTCAGAATTTCGAGTTCCCGCTCTGACAATTCCGATTGATTGTCTGAAACTTCCTCTGCCGGATCGAGGTAACCCTTAATGACCATTTCGGTGATATCGTCGCTCAGGTATTTTTTTCCTTCCACAACTGATTTGATGGCATCTATCAATTGGCGGTAAGTACAGTTCTTGAGCAGGTAACCATCGGCGCCCGCTTCAAGAATGCCTTTTACAAACTGGCGGTCGGAATGCATGGATACAGCAATAACTTTTACCTGTGGTTGTTGTTTTTTCAGAATCCTGGTTGCTTCAATTCCGTTCATTTCCGGCATGCCAATATCTATCAAAACCACATCGGGATTCAACTGTTTGGTTTTTTCGGTAGCTTCTTTCCCGTCTTTCGCTTCTGCTATCACCTCAATATCGGGAGCAGAAGAGATAAGATTCACCAGTCCTTCCCTGAATAACTGGTGGTCGTCTGCTATTAAAACTTTAATTGCCATAATATTTTATTCTTCACTGATGGGTATAATAACGGTTGCTTTTGTTCCTTCTCCTATGTCAGATTTTATTTCGAGATGGCCTTTAATATTATCGAGTCGTTCGGTTATGCTTAACAATCCAAACCCTCCTTTCATTGTTGCTTTTTTGTTGAGTTGCTTTTTAAACCCGATGCCATTGTCCTGTACAGTAATATAGTAAAAACTTTTCTCTTTTCTCACTTTAAGTTCAATCAAATCGGCCCTGGCATGCTTAATTACATTGTTCAGCAATTCAGTAACAATACGGTATAAAAAAATGTTGAATTCCTTTCGGATGTCAATTTTCGCTTCTTCACCTGTAAGTACTGTATTCATGCGGTATTTTTCCTGAATTTGTTCCAGTTTCCATTTAAAAGCCGGAATTAAACCCAGTTCATACAAAATTGGCGGACTTAAGTCGTAAGTAAGCGTACGCGATTCCGAGATTGCTTTGTTCAGCATATTGGAAGTTTCATTTATCACTTTCTTTACATGTGGGGAATAATCCTCGTTCACAATTGACGAGAGTTTTATGAATGCGAGCGAAAGCGTTTGCCCCAAACTGTCGTGCAGGTTTTCAGCAATTCTGCGGCGTTCTTTTTCTTCGGCAAGGGTAACTTCGGTATTCAGTTTTTTGAGTTTTTTCTGGTAACTTCTGATTTGTTTCAAACTTTGCTTCAGTGCAATTTCCGCTTGTTTCCGTTTGGTAATATCATAGCTCACCCCCCGGAAACCATAAAATTTCCCGTTTTTATCAAAAACTGAAAAACCACTTACCGCCAGCCAGATTTTATTTTTACTATTAAGCCTGATTTCAATTTCGCAATCATTGAAACTTGAATGCTCGTTAAAACTGGTTTCGATCGAGCTTTTTTTGGTTTTTTCGGTCTTTAACTGAAAAAGTTCGAGGTAACTTTTTTCACCCACTATATCATCGGGTTTTACATTGAGCATTTTTTCAATAACCGGACTCACATAAGTAAAAATTCCTTTTGAATCCACTTCCCAGAAAAACTCGAGGGCATGTTCCGAAATCTGCAAAAAACGCTCTTCGGTTTGAAGAAATTTATTGGCCTGATCTTTAATGGAAAGCTCCAGGCTTTCATTTCTTTTTCGCAGCAGGTCTTCCACTTTTTTTATCCGAAGCACCACATCAATCTGTGCACGCAGTTCGTCCTGGCTAAAAGGCTTTGAAATGAAGGCATCTGCACCGGCATTCAATCCTTTGGTACGTTCCATCGGGTTTTGGCCAAGCGCCGAAATCATAAGAATGGGAATATGCCGGGTAACGTTTTCATTTTTAAGAAACTTACACACTTCATAACCATTCATCTCGGGCATTAAAATATCGAGCAACACAATTTCGGGTTTCTCGTTCAGGGCCAGTTCAATTCCGGCTTTACCGGATGTAGCTTGCATAAATTTAAAATCAGGATAATAAAGTTTGAAAATCTGATTTAACAGTACCAAGTTGATTTCATTGTCATCAATGGCAAGAATTTTTTTCATAAAATATTCTCCAAGTCGATTTAATAATTGGTCGCCAAATAAACACACTGAAAATTAAATACTTCAGGGTTCACTACTACACAAATGTATCGTTTTTTTAAGAAAATATTGCCATCATCCGAATAAAAAACGTACAGAATTATCAGCTTTTAGAAAGTTCTAAATTCAAATTCAGACATTTAACCCACTCTTCAATCAGCAAATTACTGATCCAGAATCAGCGCAATGAACCTTCTTTTCAGCACTTAACATATTCATTAAACCCTTTATCTTCCATACTTTAGTTGCTGATTTACAAGATTTACAAACCTTAATTAAAATACGATGAAGTGGACGCTTCTGGCAGTCCTGTTTGGCATTGCTGTCTGTAATGCCTCAGGTCAAAAATATTTTGGAGAAAATATTACTACAAGCCCTGTGAATATACCCGTTGACGAGGCAAACAAAACTTTTGTAGCCCCTCCCGACAAATTCATTCAGCTAAAATCGGCACAAGCAAACCAAACCAACATCGAGGTTTCGTATGTAAATTTCCCGGAAAATGCAAAACAGGCATTCGAGTATGCAGTTTCTATTTGGGAAAGCCTGATTACATCGCATGTTACCATTCACGTAAAAGCCGAATGGAAACCGATTAACGGCGGTGTTTTGGCACTTTCCAGGCCTGCAATGTTTTACGAAGGTTTTGACGGCGCGCTGGTTGACAACGTTTACTACCCTGTAACTTTGGTTGAAAAATTGAGTGGCAAAGATATAAATCCCGGACAGGCGGATATTTTCTGCAGTTTCAGCAGCGACTTTCAATGGTATTTCGGTACGGATGGAAATACTCCTTCTTCGAAATACGATTTTGTTACATCGGTTTTGCACGAACTGGCCCACGGATTTGGAATTTCAGGGTTCCTGGAAGATGAAAACGGGCGGGGATATTTCGATAACGACCGCAACTTGCCCAGCATTTACGACCATTACTTATTCAACCAGTTTAACCAGCAACTTTCAAATAAATCAATTTTCAGCAGTCCTTCAACCGACCTGCACAAACAACTCACTTCCAATAATTTAAAACTTCGCAGTGTTGAAACCAACAACACCGGAGCAGATATCGGCCGTGTATTCGCACCTTCATACTGGAGTGCCGGTGCCAGCGTTTATCACATGCACAATGCAACCACCAGCAATAACTCCAGCAAACTTATGAATGCCTATTTATTTAAGGGAGCTGCTTATCATCAACCCGAAGATGCCACACTGAAAATTCTTCAGGAAATTGGCTGGGGAGCTCCGGTTTTTGAGTTTGAGGAATTAAAAGACATTGAAGAAGCCTGCGCTGCAATTCCGCTAAATGTTGGAATTAACGGCATCGACAATCAGGCTGCTTTTGATGTGGAAGTAGTGTTTTCAACCGATTATTTTGTTTCAAGCCATACATCTTCGCTTCAATATAAAAATGAAACAGGAAAATTTGAAGGAGAAATGCCGGTAGATTTTCACATGGGCAGAGTTCAGTATTATTTCAATTTAAAAGATGCTGATAATAAGCTATATACACTACCCGCAGGAGCGCCGGCAAAAAAATATGCCATGCGAATCGGCCCTGATTATTTCTCTCCTGACATTAAACACAACCCGGTAAAAATAATTTCACAGAACACTTCAGGGGTTGACTTTTCGGCAATTGTAACCGATAACCTGGGAATCAATTCAGTAAAAATAGAATATAAAATCAACGGCACTTTTCAGGAACCGGTAGTAC
>DATFJO010000288.1:0-2455 GCA_035269145.1 Tangfeifania sp.
AAAGCCGGGAATACTGCCTTTTAATTCAAAAACCGACTGTTCGGAATCCAGCCTTCCGTAAAGTAAAAAAGGTGTTTCAATTTTTAAGCCCGGCGCAAAAACTTTCATGAGTTCATCCAGGTTTTTGACATCCACCTGATATCCAAATTTGTTTTCCCGGGCACCGGCAATTTCTTCGTAATTAATGGCCGGAATGTATCGGTTCATACTTTTTTGAAAGGCATTACGGATATTCTGAAAATGGTAATTGCCGTTTATTTCAACATCGAAAAAATCGGAGGTAAACGAAAGGTATTTTACAGGTGCGCTGGTAATAGATTGCAGTTCCATTCCTTCGAGGCTGAATTCTCCGTTGCGGTTTTTATACACACCGTCCACAACCTGGATTGTTCCTGCAAGATTATCCAGTTTATTGCCCGAAAAATTTGCTGTCATGACGAACGACATCTCCGAGTTCGGAAAATTATCGCTGAGGTTAAGTTTTCCGGGCATTGCTTTTTGCATTTCAACACGAAAATCGAAAACGGGCACATCGGGATTCAGGTTAATTTTTCCCAGAAAATCGAATTGCAGGTTGGGATCATTCATGGCTATCAACCCATCGAACATCCGGTTGTTTAAAATTCCGTCAATTTCAATATTCTGGTAATTGTACTGGTTGAAGTCCACTTCAGTAATTTCACCGTCAAAAGCTGCTGCAACCGATTGGTCGTCGCGGTTGAAATAGCCATCAACACTGCCGTCGAATGTAATTTCGCCCATATTTTCGATTTTGAAAAGCTCTCCAAGCATGAAATTTTCAGTGGCAACTTCTCCGCGGAAATTTACCTGTCGCGCCTGTTCAGGCCTGACAGAGAGGTCGGTGGTGAGGATGCCCATATTGCTGGTTAGCGTTCCAAACGCTACAAAATCGGTTAAAAATCCGGTGAAATTTCCCTGGTAAGAAAATATGCCTGCCTCATAAAACGATTCAGGAAAACTCAAATAACCGGTTCCCCATTTTTGGGGAAGTTTTATCCGGCTTAAATCCTGGAAAGAAGTTTGGGATTGGCTTAAATCCACAAACAAATACATGTTTTCAGGGTCGGAAATATCGTTGGCATAAAAATCGAGCACCGCAGAAGTATTTCTTCCTGTGTTTAAAACAAGGTTTCTCCCTTTCAAATCATTGATATTTCCAAATACCTCACCTGAAAGTTCAACTACCTGGTTCATGCCTTTTAACGCGGGGACCAGTTGCGAAACATCGTAAAAGCTGATTTTTGAATTGTCGAGCACAAAATCAAACTGAAGCGTTTGCAGCGAATCTTCATTTTCTGAAGGAAACTGGACGGTTACTTTACTTTCTGAAATGTTCGATCTTTCAGTTTCCAGGTTGAGTTTAGCCAACTCGATTTTATTGTTTTTTGAAGTGAAAACCGACTGTAGTTCTGTGACTTGAAAGTTTTGATCGTCATTAAAATTCAGTTGATCAATCTCGAAATATACCGAATCCTGCAACAGCGAAAAATCAGAAATATTAATTTGGATATCATAAACTGCATATGTTTTGTTGTTCTGGTCAAACTGGTCATGAAAAGTTGATACCGGGCTGAAAAAATCAAAATCTCTGCAAAAAATTTTCCATTCCATCGGTTGTTTTTCGGGGGTTTGGAGAGCATCTGCTATAAAACCGAAATTAAATTCACCGGTGGTGTCCCTGTCTGCTTTAAATTTGGTTTCACTAATAATAAGCCGGTTTAAATAAATCTGTTTTTCGCTGAATTTCAGGCTGTCAATGTTTGCGGTTACTGTTTGCGCATAAAACAACGTATCGGTTTTCTGGTCTTCTACCAATACATCTTCCAAAATCACTTTATTGAAAAACGACACCTTTACTTTGCCAATTTTTATATCGGTATTTAATCTCTCCGAAAGCTGAACTGCCAGTTTATTAACAAGATAGGTTTGCACGTTGCTGTTGTGCAACGCCCAGTAGGCACCCGCTGTTAAACCAAGCAGAAATGCCAAAATAATCAATCCTATTTTCCAGCCTTTTTTAATATTTTTGTCCTTTCAAAATTTTGAGCGAACTTAACTTTTTTCCTGAACAAAATTAGAAATAGTTCCTTGATTTATTAACCGTTCGGGTTTAATAAAATGTAAAGGGACATTAAATTCAGAAAAACATTTACGCAATTAATAACGAATGAATTGGGGCAAAGATTATGGCAGTCAAAAAAAATAACGGAATTACAATACTGGGCATCGAATCGTCATGCGATGATACTTCGGCTGCCATAATTCAGGACGGTACAATACTTTCGAATGTGGTAGCCGGACAAAAAGTCCACGAAGAGTATGGGGGCGTTGTTCCTGAGCTGGCCTCACGCGCGCATCAGCAAAATATAATTCCGGTAGTAGATATGGCCATTCGGCGGGCCGGAATTTCAAAGGAAGAAATTTCGGCAGTAGC
>DATFJO010000289.1:0-7726 GCA_035269145.1 Tangfeifania sp.
ATGTTTCAGACAAAATCGGCTTTTGTTTTTCGTATGCTGCCGAAATATTTCCGAACAAAGACGGGAAACTGCTCGAATGGAGCAAGGAAGTAAAAGCGCCTGAAGTGATTGGCGAAATGGTGGGTGAAGATCTACTGAAAGCTATGGGCACGCCCAACAAGCAACTTGTGTTGATGAACGACACCGTTTCTACTTTGCTGGCCGGGAAAGCCGCAACAGCAGGAAAAACCTACGATACATACATCGGTTTTATTTTGGGAACCGGAACAAACACGAGCTACATCGAGCCGAACAAAAACATCACAAAAACACCCGATCTGGATATGGCAGGCAGCCAGATTATTAATATCGAGTCGGGAAATTTTGGAAAAGTTCCGCGCACCGACCTCGACATTAAATTTGATAATACCACTAAAAATCCGGGTCGCTACTCGTTTGAAAAAATGTTTGCCGGCGGTTATTTCGGAGGCTTGTGCACTGTGGTTTTGAAAACTGCAGCCGATGAAGGATTGTTTTCGGAAGAATCAAAAAACAACATTCATAAATTACCGGAACTGACTTCGGAGCAGGTAAATAAATTTGTTTCGGGCATTGATCTCGACAAAGAAACTCCGGCTGAATCTATCGCCGTTGATAAGAAAAAAGCAACAGCCACCCGCGTAAGTGAAATGGAATTAAACGAGTTGGATGAAGCGCTTGTGACTCATGATGATAAAATTGCTGCAACTATTATTATCGATGGCCTGATTGAACGGGCCGCTAAACTGGTTGCCGCTAACCTTGCATCGGTAATTCTCAGAACCGGCAAAGCAAAATCGGAAGAGAAACCGGTTTTGATGACCATTGAAGGAACCACTTTTTATAAACTGAAAAAATTCCAGAGCATGTTTGAATCGTTCCTGCAACAATTTCTTTCAGGAGATAAAAAAAGGCATTACGAAATTGTGGAAGTGGAAAACTCGAGTTTACTTGGAGCAGCCATTGCAGCAATTGTAAATTAAACTGAACAAAATAAAAACAGCCGGGAACTTAAAAGTAAAACTATCAGTTTTTTCAGGGATTACATCAAATGTTTACGAAGCATGTTTAGTAAATCTTCTTTCCTGACCGGCTTGGCAAGATAATCACTACACCCGGCGGCCAGCGCTTTTTCGCGGTCGCCGGCAAGTGCATAAGCTGTTTGCGCAATAATCAACGCATTGTCGTCCATTCCTTTAATCTTGATTGCAGCACTGTAGCCATCCATTACCGGCATTTTAATGTCCATCAAAACCAAATCAGGCTTAAATTCAGCATACATCTCAACGGCTTCGCGTCCGTTATTTGCAAAATGAATTTTTTTGCATTCATTTTTTAGTAATTCCGAGAGATACACCCGCACCGGTTCGTCGTCTTCGGCTATCAGAATTGTCAGATAATTAATCAAATCATTGGGATCATTTACCTGCGGCAACTGTTCTTTTTCAATAACCGAACGGTCAGTGCCGGATTCAATTTCTGAAATATCAGTAACTGCAACCCTGAAATTACCTGGGGCATCGTTCTTATTAGTTGCCGAAATGAATACCCTGCCATAAAAATCTGAATTAACGGTTGTTAGTTTCAAATCGCATTTACTGATTGAACTACCTGAATCAAGTTCTTTAAGTAAGGTGCCAAATAATGTATGATGCTCTTCGTCGACAAAATCTGTAAAAAATCTTCCGGTAAAATCTTCGCAGTTCATACAAAAATGAGCACAGGCAGTGTTGTTAACTTCCTGAATCTTGAATGAAGAATCGAGAATAAAATAGCCAACCGGGGCATTCTCAAATAAATCGGTGTATCGGTCTTTTAATGCTAAAAGTTCGGTTTGGGTTGTTTTCAACAGTTGATTTTGCTTTTCCAATTCTTCATTACAAGCCAACACATCCTGAAACAATGCTTCAAGTTCTGTAATATTTGCAGAAGAAACAGATTTAATTTTTTCTTTTAACGTCTTTTCTACTCCTTTTGGTAAAAAATCTTGCTTTTTCATAACCACCTTTCCGAAGGTTTTTTGTTCAGGTGCCAATATACCCAAATTTCGGCAGATTTTAATAATAGTATAGTTTAATAGAAAAATTAGATTTGAATGGTGCACAAAAAAAGAAGAGGGCGGCTCAACAGCCACCCTCATAATTTTAACCCCCAAACACACATGCAATACAGAACGTATTGCGCTAACAAATATAGAAAATCTTTTAAACTGTACAAAAAATATTTGCACTATTTTTAAAAATTATATCAGTCCTTCAATCAAAAAATAAACAAGTGAAGCTAATCCCGCTCCGGCTACAGGTCCTAATGCAGGAATCCAGGAATAACTCCAGTCGTTGGCATCTTTATTTTTTATAGGCAATAAAGTATGCACAATTCTGGGTGCAAGGTCGCGCGCCGGATTAATGGCATAACCGGTGGTTCCACCCAGACTCATACCAATTGAAAAAACAACCAGCGCTACCGGAAGTGCCCCAAGTGAGCCCAGCCCCACTTTTGTGTTGCCAAAGCTTCGGTATTCAAGTTCAGGAAGTGTGATTAATAAAACAGCCAGCACCAGCACAAAAGTTCCCACAATTTCAGAAAAGAAATTATTGCGGTAATCTCTGATTGCGGGTGCAGTGCAAAAGCAGGCTTTTTTTGCCCCCGGCTCGGTTGTTATGCTAAAATGGTTTCGGAAAAAAATATAAACAGTAAGTGCCCCCAGCATACCACCCAGCATTTGTGCCAGAATAAACGGGACTACTTTTACCCATGCAAACAAACCACTGAATGCCAATCCCAGGGTAACTGCAGGATTTATATGCGCTCCGCTTAAATCGGCGGTGACCAGCACAGCCACAAAAACAGCCATTCCCCAGCCTGCGGTTATTACAATCCATCCTGCATCTTTACTGTATGTTTTATTGAGATTCACATTGGCCACCACTCCATTTCCAAGTAAAATTAAAATGAACGTGCCTAAAACTTCTCCAAATAGTTCTATTATCATTTTTAAATGGTTTTATACTTCAAAAAAATAATTTTTAGCCACTTCTCTGAAACCCTCAACCTGTTCCTTTCTCCATTTTCTGTTCTTGCCCAGTTCTTTGGCCATCAATTCTGCCACGATGGGAGCCATTTCCAGGCTTTCCCGTGCATCGAGGAAAAGCGCCCGTGTACGACGTGCCAGAAAATCTTCCACTGTGCGGGCGTACTCCTGGCGTACTGCCCATGCAACCTGCGATTTACGAATCTGCAGTTTTTCACTGAGCCACCCTTTCCAGGTCTTATTCTCTTCAATTGCCAGAATTTTTTCTTTATCGAGGCCATAATGCGCCATTGGATCAGTATACGGATCGATATCCATTCTGAAACCATGAATGGGTAAATGGTGTGTAACACATTCCCTTTCGGGTAACCCCCCAAGCATTATTGCTTTTTCAATGGCATCCTCAGCCATTCTGCGGTAAGTGGTCCATTTACCACCAATAACGGTTATTAATCCTGAAATTGAAATAAGTACTTTATGGCCCCTTGAAATTTCCTTGGTTGCTTTTTTGCCACCTTCCGGTTTTGCCAGCGGGCGCAGGCCGGCAAAAACACTCAGCACATCTTCTCTTTTAGGTTTTTTCGTTAAATATTCGCCAGCGGTTTCAAGTACAAATTCAATTTCCGATTCAAGCGCTACAGGTTCCAGTGAATAATTTTCGATTAGCGTATCAGTTGTTCCCACTACCACATGATTGTGCCAGGGAACGGCAAACATCACCCGCCCGTCGGCAGTGTGCGGAACCATAATAGCATATTCACCCGGCAAAAAACTTTTGTCGAGGATAAGATGAATTCCCTGGCTGGGCGTAATCATTTGCGGTTTTTCCGGTTCGTCCATGTGAATAACCTCATCGGCAAAAACACCGGTGGCATTGATAACAACTTTCGAATTTATTTTCAGTATTTCACCTGTTTCCTTGTCTTCAGCTACCACGCCGTTAACCAGTTCGCCATCTTTCAGCAACCCGGTTACTTTACAGTAATTAAATACCGTGGCTCCATAGTCAACTGCGGTCATTGCCAGGCTTACCGCCATACGGGAGTCATCAAACTGCCCGTCCTGGTAAATGACACCGCCCGTCAACCCTTCTTCAGAAATTGTGGGGAGAGCTTCAATGGCTTCACTGCGCGAAAGATGTTTCGATGGCCCGAGTCCCAGTTTCCCGGCCATCATGTCGTAAACTTTTAGCCCCACAGTGTAAAAAGGACCGCCCCACCATTCGTAATTCGGAATGACAAACGACTGGTTGGTTACGAGGTGGGGTGCATTTTTAAACATCAGTCCGCGTTCCTTCAATGCTTCAAAAACCAGCGATACGTCGCCTTGCTGCAGGTAACGCACACCTCCGTGAACCAGTTTTGTGCTCCGGCTGGAAGTTCCTTTTGAAAAATCGACCTGTTCCAGCAACAGTGTTTTGTATCCGCGCGAGGCAGCATCTAAGGCGCATCCCAAACCAGTGGCACCGCCACCAATTACCACAATATCCCAGTCATTGCTTTTTATTCGTTCTAAAATTATACTCCGCTCCATATCTGTTTTCTTTTAAATTAATGCGATTCGACCCATTTCTTACTTCTTTCAACAGCTTTTTTCCAGTTGACAATTACCTGTCTGAACTCTTCGGGATCCTGCTGAGGCAAGAAGGTTTTATCAATTTGCCATTGTTTTCTTATTTCTTCGATATTCTTCCAGAAACCAACTGCCAAACCTGCAAGATAGGCAGCTCCGAGGGCAGTAGTTTCAGTAATTTTGGGGCGGGCCACTCTATTGCGTATGGCTTCTGCCTGTATCTGCATCAAAAGATTATTTACAGCAGCTCCGCCATCCACCCTCAGTTCGTGGAGTTCAATCCCCGAGTCTTCCACCATTGTTTCAATTACCTCCATCGACCGGAAAGCAATTGCTTCTAACGCGGCCCGTGCAATGTGTGCTTTATTGGTTCCGCGGCTCAACCCGATAATTGTTCCGGTGGCATACTGATCCCAGTGCGGGGCTCCCAGCCCTACAAACCCGGGAACAAAAGAAACCCCGTCGCTGTCTTTTACCCGGCTGGCCAGTTCTTCAATTTCAGCGGAAGATTTTATAATTCCCAATTGATCGCGCAACCATTGCACAACCGCACCGGCAACAAAAATACTGCCCTCGAGTGCATAAGTTATTTCATCACCTATTTGCCAGGCAATGGTTGTCAGGAGTTTGTGTTTCGAAGCAATGGGCTTGCTTCCGGTATTCATAACCACAAAGCAACCGGTTCCGTAGGTGTTTTTTACCATTCCTTCTTCCACACACATTTGCCCGAAAAGTGCTGCCTGCTGGTCGCCGGCGATTCCGGCAATGGGTATTTCGCCTCCAAAAAATTCTTTGTCGGTTTTTCCGTAAACTTCGCTGCTCGATTTTACTTCGGGCAACATCGAAACCGGAATACCGAGTATTTCCATCAATTCTGTATCCCATTCAAGGGTGTGGATATTAAAGAGAAGTGTGCGGCTGGCATTGGTCACATCGGTAATGTGCAGTTTCCCGCCAGTCAGTTTCCAGATAAGCCAGGTGTCTACTGTACCAAAAGCCAGTTTGCCGGCTTCTGCCAGCTTGCGGGCACCATCTGCATTATCGAGTATCCATTTTATTTTTGTTCCTGAGAAATAAGCGTCGATAACCAGCCCGGTTTTTTCGGCAAATGTTCTTTCCAGGTTCTGGTCTTTCAGGTTATCGCAAATTCCTGCTGTACGCCGGTCTTGCCAAACAATTGCATTGTAAACGGGTTCGCCGGTCTCGCGGTTCCAAATCAGGGTAGTTTCGCGCTGGTTAGTAATTCCAATTGCAGCGATTTCAGATGCGGAAATACCCTGTTTCTCAATTACCTCTCGGGCAACAAGTAGCTGGCTGTTCCAAATATCTGCGGGCCGGTGCTCCACCCAGCCCGGACGTGGGTAAATTTGTTCAAATTCCTGCTGGGCAGTACTTGTAATTTCACCGGAATGGTTAAAAAGGATTCCCCGGTTGCTGGTTGTTCCGGAGTCGAGTGAAAGAATATACTTCTGCATGGTTTAGATGAATTTTAAATTATTGATTTAGAATGTTGAATTTACAATAATTCCTTCAAATATTAAGGATGTTTTACAATAGGTATATTCCGAAAGCTATTTTTTTCTGAGAAACAACACGCCGCTATTCCTGTTTCAATCTTAAAAGCGGTATAAAAAAACTTCTTACTTTTGACGGCTGTGAAAATCAGATTATGAATCTAAAAAAAGACAGGGTTGGAATTATTGGAAGCGGAAGCTGGGCAACTGCTATTGCAAAAATGCTGTTCGAAAATGTGAACCAGCTCAATTGGTTTTTCAGAAAGGAAGAAACAATTGAACAGTTTAAAAAGCTGAAATCCAATCCGCGCTATTTGCAAGGCATTGAGTTTGACACCACCAGAATTCATTTTTACAATGATATCAATAAAATCATCTCCGATTCAGAAATATTGATTCTGGCAGTTCCTTCCGCATTTCTTCCCGGCATTTTAAGCAAGGTAGATTTCAACCTCAACCAAAAATATATTCTTTCAGGTGTAAAAGGAATAATTTCCAAAAAGAACCTGCTGGTTGTGGAGTATCTGCACCAGGAATACAACGTTCCGCTCGGACAAATGGGAGTGATTGCCGGCCCGAGCCACGCCGAAGAAGTAGCACTTGAAAAACTCACCTACCTTACGGTGGCGGGGCTTGATGAAACCAAAGCGGCCAACTTTGCCCAGCTTCTGCACTGCGATTATATTTCCACTTCGGTTTCCGACGATATCTGGGGAACGGAATACACTTCGGTTATTAAAAACATTGTAGCAATTTGTGCGGGTATTGCCCACGGATTGCGTTACGGAGACAATTTCCAGGCAGTGTTGATTTCGAATGCTATCCGTGAAATAAAACGTTTTGTTGATGCAGTCCACCCCATTTCACGCGACATAAAAGATTCAGCCTACCTGGGCGATTTACTGGTAACGGTTTACTCGCAGTTCAGCCGAAACAGGACTTTCGGAACCATGATTGGGAAAGGTTACTCCGTAAAAAATGCCATCCTCGATATGGATATGGTAGCCGAAGGATTTTTTGCAGCCCGCTCGGTTTACGAAATCAACCGGAAATACAAGATCGATATGCCCATTTCAGAAACAGTTTACCGGATTTTGTACGAAAAAGCCTCTCCCAAAAAGGAGATGGAAAACCTAAGCAGGCGATTAAGCTGAATCGGAGCAAAACCATAAATCACTGAATTAGAGAGCCCGCCCGGGAGGCAGACCCGGTTTTCCCATCGATGGGAAATGTTCCCCGTCATCTCGGGCAGGTTTTCCCAGCAATGGGATGTCTTCCTCGTGACACGATTCTGACTTTCCCAACAACGGGATTTCGTGCCAACATACAGCGGCAAGATTTCCCGTATGCGGGATTTTCGCCACAACGCCCCCGGCAAAGCTTCCGGTACCAAAAATATGTTCCCGATGACTGCCGACAGGGTTTCCGACTCATGGAAAATCATCCCGATAAGTGCCGGCAAGGTTTCCCGGCTGTAAAATCTTTTACAAATGAAAGATGCCATCTCTTTCTGTTCTGAAAAAGATGGCATCTTTCTAATTTGGCATTGAAGATAACGCGAATAAAATTCGTGTCACCCGATGTCCTATCT
>DATFJO010000290.1:0-3007 GCA_035269145.1 Tangfeifania sp.
CTGGGCATAATGAGACAATGGCAGATTATAGGAACTGTCATTTCCCGCGAAGCGATCCCTTTCGGGAGAAGGAGGAACGACTGAGAAATCTGTTCCAATTGTGAGAGATTTCTCCTCCTGCGTCGTCGAAATGACATTTTAAGATGACTTGACATTAGGTTACAAAAAATTGCAAAGCATGTATACACTGTTCAAAAAAGAGATAAAATCATTTTTAGGTTCGCTGATTGGATACCTTGCAGTGCTGGTTTTCCTGTTGGTCACCGGGCTTTTTTTGTGGGTTTTCCCTGGTGCCTACAACATTCCTGATAATGGGTACGCCACACTCGAAGGGCTTTTTTCGCTGGCACCCTGGCTCTATCTTTTTTTGGTGCCTGCCATTACTATGCGCTTTTTTGCCGATGAAAAACGCAGCGGCACCATCGAAATCCTGCTCACCCGCCCAATTGGCGATTTCAAACTTGTTTTTGCGAAATTTCTGGCAGCGCTCGTACTTGTAATTTTTTCGCTGCTTCCTACCCTGCTCTACTTTTTATCGGTTTACCTGCTCGGAAATCCTGTGGGAAGTATCGATACCGGCGCCACCTGGGGCTCGTTTATCGGTCTGTTTTTTCTGGCAGCAATTTACGTTGCCATCGGAATTTTTGCCTCCTCCCTCACCAGCAACCAAATTGTATCGTTCATCATGGCTGTAGCACTCTCATTTGTGTTTTACCTTGGGTTCGATTTTATTGCCAGCGCAAACATTCCTTATTTGCTCGAAGGTCTTTTTTCGTGGATGAGTATCAATAACCATTACATGTCCATTTCGCGCGGAGTGGTCGATTTTCGCGACCTGACTTATTTTATCGGGATGGCATTTGTTTTTATCTGGCTCACCACCGGTTTTATTCGTAAAGCGAAGTGGAATCGTAAAAAATTCCGAAGAAAAACCAGTTGGCTGTTTATTATTCTAACAGTGGTTTTCTATGGTTCAGGTAGTTTTATGTACCGCATCGACCTGACTTCTGACAAACGTTATTCGCTTTCACCAGTGAGTATTGACATTGCCCAAAATTTAGAAGAAGCGGTGCAGATTGAATTTTACCTGGCCGGTGAACTTGAACCCGGGTTAAGAAAACTCCAGCAGGAAGTGTTTGAGAAAATTGCTGTGCTGAATGCCTATTCACCTGCAAATATCAGGGTAACCACAAAAAACCCCTATTCCATTGGTGATGCTGAAAAACGGGAAGAATTTATCGATAATCTTGTACGCAAAGGAATTGAACCTACCAGTTTCAGGGAACAAACCGAACAGGGTGTTAGTTCGAGGCTGATTTTCCCGGGAGCAGTCATCCGGTACAAAAACCAGGAGCGGGCAGTAAATTTCTTAAAGTACAATCCTGATTTTACACACGAAGCCAATTTCAACCACTCGGCCGAAAGTGTGGAGTTTGAACTGGTAAATGCGTTTCAGAAACTGCAGCGGCAGCAGCGCTCAACTGTTGCATTCCTGACTGGCCACGGAGAACTGGATCGATACCAGGTTTACGACATTGCTTCCTCGCTGACCGAAGATTTCCTGGTCAGAAGAATCGGTGTTGACTCACTGACTGAAGGGACAACAAAAAACGATATCCTGATTATTGCCGACCCCACAGAACCTTTTAGTGAAGAAGATAAATTCCGCATCGACCAGTACATTATGAACGGCGGAAAAGCAGTCTGGCTAATTGATCCGGTGAGAGTAGACCAGGACAGTCTTTCACGTGGTTACATGACCTTTGCATTTCCGCGTGATTTGAATATTGATGACCAGCTTTTCAGGTACGGAGCGCGTTTGAATTACGAACTTTTACAGGATGTGGATTGTGCCCGGATTCGTGTCAACACTGCACCTGCCGGAAGTGAACCGCAATTCACACTGCATCCGTGGTATTATTCACCTTTGCTAATTCCCAACGACAATCACCCGTTAAGCAAAAACCTCAACCGTGTTCTAACCGAATTTGTTTCGTCAGTAGATACCATTTCGGGCAATCCCGATGTTGAAAAAAGCATGATACTTTCCACCTCGCCCAATGCCAGAACCGTCCAGGCTCCTTCCACTGTCAGCCTGCAAAATATTGACAATCCGCCAGCCCGCCAGCTTTTTAACGAATCATTTATTCCGGTTGGTGTATTACTTGAAGGCAGATTCACTTCCGTATTCAAAAACCGGATGACTGAAACACTTGATATACCTGTTGTTGCTGTAAGAGACGAGAGCGTACCTACAAAAATGGTGATAATTGCCGACGGCGGGTTAATTGCCAACAATGTGGATTATTCGGCCAATCCGCCACGCATTCAGGAACTGGGATACGATCGTGTTTCAGGCCGTACTTTCGGAAACAAGGAATTTCTGATGAACACCATCTATTACCTGAACGACGACCGCGGAATTATGCAGTTGCGGAACCGGAACCAGAGAATGAGGCTGCTCGACAAGGTAAAACTGCGCGAAGAAAAAGCATTCTGGCAGTGGTTAAATGTATTGTTACCATTGCTGTTGACAGGCCTTTTCGGAGTTATTTACAACCTCGTGCGCCGTTACCGTTATTCACGTTCATAAAACCATGAAAAAATCAAAGTTTGTCAAATAGGGAAATATCCATAAAGTTTGTATATTCGTGTACTTGGTTTCTCCTTGAAATAACCGGCTGAATCGAATTCAAAATCTGATTTCCGGGAAAAGGAACAACCGCTTTTGAAAAAACTAAAAAAATAAAATATTTACTATGAAATTTGTTGTTTCAAGCACCGATCTTTTGAGTCACCTTTCAGCTATCAGCAAGGTAATCAGCAGCAAAAGCACCATGCCAATTCTCGATAACTTTCTGTTCCTGCTTTCGGAAACCGAACTTACCATTACGGCTTCCGACCTGGAATCGACCTTAATTACCAGCATGGAGCTCGACAATACCGAAGGTGAAGGAACCATTGCTGTTCCCGCAAAACTGTTAATCGATACGCTGAAAGAGTTCCC
>DATFJO010000291.1:0-10142 GCA_035269145.1 Tangfeifania sp.
CAACAGCCATCGAACTGATGGACGACACGGTGATGCACGCAGCCAAACAAAACATCGAGCAGCGTAAAAACCGGTTTTTTGTAAAAGGCGATCCGGGAGCGATGCTGATGATTGAATTTTCGTATGAAACCGAAGAAGAACTTCAAAATACAGCCGCGGCTCTGGAAGCCGATTTCAGGGCAGCCGGGCTGGGGTACCATTTCCCACTGGTAACCGGTGCCGAAAACATAAAACGGGTGTGGGCGCTGCGAACTGCCGGTCTTGGCTTGCTGGCCAATATTCCCGGCGACCGCAAAGGAGTACCCGGAATTGAAGACACCGCCGTGCATCCCGAGCTTCTGCCTGATTATGTAGCCGACATTAAAAAAGTGCTTGAAAAACTGGGACTGAGCAGCGTTTTTTATGCACACATTGCCACCGGCGAAATTCATTTCCGCCCGCTCATCGATTTCAAAGACCCGGAAGATGTAAAACTTTTCGATACGCTGATGACCGAAACCGCTAAACTGGTGAAAAAATACCGCGGTTCCATGAGTGGCGAACACGGCGACGGACGGGCACGTGGAAAATTCATCCCGTTTATGCTGGGCGAGCGGAATTACAAACTGGTTAAGCAGGTAAAAAATGCATGGGACCCAAACAATGTTTTCAACCCGGGGAAAATTGTGGATACACCGCCGATTACCGAAAGCCTGCGGGTAGTTCCGGGAAAACCGACACCGGAATTCGACACCGTATTCGATTTTTCAGTTCACAAAGGTTATTTCCGCAGCATTGAAAAATGCAACGGAACAGGCGACTGCCGGAAAAGCGAAGTGATTGGAGGAACCATGTGCCCAACTTTTATGGCCACCCGCGACGAGGATAAAAGTACCCGCGGACGTGCAAATGTTTTACGTGAGTTTTTAAATAGCACAGAAAAAGAAAACCCTTTCGACCAGCAGGAAATTTACGACATTCTTGACTTGTGCATCTCATGCAAAGCCTGCAAAAGCGAGTGCCCAAGTAATGTGGATATGGCAAAAATGAAAGCTGAATTCATGCAGCATTACTACGATGTGCATGGAATTCCGTTACGAACTAAATTAATTGCATACCTGCCCCGGTTAAATAAACTGGCATATATTTTCAGAGGGATTTCAAATTATATGATGAATACTCCGCTGCTGAAAAAAGCCATTGGTTTTGAGCCCAAAAGAAGTGTTCCCGAATTGTCGAAACTTACATTGAATAAATGGACTGCCAACGGAATTCCATCTGTACAAAAGCAGTCGAAAGGCAAAGTTTACCTCTTTAACGATGAATTTACCAATTACAACGAAAGCGACATCGGGATAAAAGCCATTCTGCTGCTAACCAAGCTGGGATACGAGGTCAAAATTCCAACGCATAAAGAGAGCGGAAGAACTTTCCTGTCAAAAGGACTGGTGCGGACTTCCAAAAAAATAGCCACCGAAAATGTGAACCTGCTGAAAGATTTGGTTTCGGAAGAAACGCCGTTAATTGGAATCGAACCTTCGGCAATTCTGGCTTTCCGCGATGAGTATCCCGAACTAATGGATGATAAATTACAACCTGAGGCAAAAAATCTGGCGCAAAACGCACTCATGTTTGACGAATTTATTGCGACTGAAATTGATAAAGGAAACATTGTTTCGGAGGTATTTACAGAAGAAAAAAAACAAATTCTGCTGCACGGGCACTGCCAGCAAAAAGCTGTTGCCAGCACCGATCCCACAAAAAAAATGCTTTCGCTGCCAGTGAATTATTCAGTTGAAGAAATTCCATCGGGTTGTTGCGGCATGGCCGGCTCGTTTGGCTACGAAAAAGAGCATTACAACTTATCGATGAAAATTGGCGAAATGATACTTTTCCCGGCCGTGCGAAACGCCAATGGGAAAGTGATTATCACTGCTCCGGGAACCTCCTGCCGCCATCATATAAAAGACGGAACCGGAAAAACGGCGCTTCACCCGGTTGAAATAATGTGGGAAGCGCTGAAAAATAAATCAATGGCAGTATAATACAAATAAAGCAAGAACAACAGAAATGACCAAGTTACTTATAATGACTTCCATGGTTAAGATTTTTGGGCAAATTATAATTTTGAACGCACTAAAACACTTCTCTTTCTAATCAGGTAAATATTTTGTAAGGTAAGTGCTAAGCGAACAAACTCTTACATTTTCTCTTATTAAGTAATCCCTGGAATCCGGGGTAATGATAAAGTTTTTTTCGCACCCAATGGTTTGAATCGCCAAAGTATTTCCCTTGGATAATTTGGGACTTGCCGTAAATTTGATTTCTATAGCGGCAACAACTTGATTTCCTTTTTCAATTACCAAATCCACTTCTGATTGGTCCTGTGTCCGATAAAATGATAACCGATGTTGAGAACTGACATTATTTTTTATTTGTTCAATCACGTATCCTTCCCACGACATCCCCAACATAGGGTGAGACATTAATTGTTTATGATCCTGAATATTTAAAAGATAATGCAATATACCCGAATCCCGGATATAAATCTTTGGTGATTTTATCAGCCGTTTTTTAGTATTGATATAGAAAGGAGGTAATGATACCAACATATAGGCATGTTCCAAAATATTAATTATTCTTCTAACATTGAATACCGAATAATCGACAGCATTGGCAATTGTTGAATAGTTTAATATTTGTCCGTGTAAACTGGCAACCATGTGTAATATACGTTCCATGCGAATGGGATCCGATTGATATCCTAAATTAGGCAAATCTCGTTCAATATAAGTTTTAACAAAACTTTCATACCACTTGCTTGCAAAATAGTTAAGCTCTGATAACAGTGCTTCCGGGAAACCACCTGTAAGCCAATGTTTGTTCAGACTAATTTCAGCGGGTATTTCGGTCAAACTAAAAGGCATTAAATTCAAATAACTTATTCTGCCGGCCAACGATTCAGAACTATCCCTTATCAGGTCGGGTGAAGCCGAACCAAGAATTATAAACCTGCCTGGTTTTCTGTCTCTGTCAATTAACGAACGTAACAATGGAAACAAAGTTGGCATTCGTTGCACTTCATCAATAATTACACATTTATCTGTTTGTTCTTTTAAAAACAGTTCAGCTTCATTCAGTAAAGCATAATCTTCAGAACTCTCCAAATCAATATACAGCGTTTTGATTGGAATAAATTTTCTAATCTGTTTTACGAGGGTTGTTTTGCCCACTTGCCGCGGCCCGGTAATGCCAACAACAGGGAAAAATTCTAACAATTTTAATGCTTCGTTTTCTATGCTCCTGGTAATATACATAGTACAAATGTAGCAATTATTCCTGCATTTTTAATATTAGATATAAAATTTACAGGAATAATTAAAACTCTCTACAAAAATTATCAAAATGATATTTTTCCCGGTTATTCGCGAAGCAGAGGAGAAAGTGATTATCACTGCCCCAGGAACATCATGCCGCCACCACATAAAAGATGGAACCGGAAAAAAAGCGCTCCACCCGGTTGAAATAATGTGGGAAGCGCTGAAAGTAAAATCAATGGCAGAGTAAAACAAACATCTTTTCGAATCTGCTGTTATTGTTTGCAAATTTTAGATGGATATTTATGAACCAATTCTGGAACGAACGTTTTGCAGTTGAAGAATACGTTTACGGAACCGAACCCAACCAATTTTTCAAAAACCAGCTTGAAAAGCTGCAACCGGGCAAAATACTCTTTCCGGCCGAAGGCGAAGGTAGAAATGCAGTGTATGCCGCAACACAAAAATGGGATGTAACCGCCTTTGATTCAAGCACTGTGGCTAAAAAGAAAGCTGAAACCCTGGCTCGCCAAAAAGGTGTTGTCATCGATTACCGTATTGCAGACTATGAGAATGTCAGTTTTCCTGAAGAAAACTTCGATTGCCTGGTATTGATTTATGCCCACATGCATCCGCTTAAAAGAAAAGAATACCATCAAAAACTGGCCTCGTTCATTAAACCGGGCGGAACACTTATTCTTGAAGGCTTCTCCAAACAACAGATTGAAAACAAAACCGGCGGGCCACGAAATGTGGAGATGCTTTTCTCGGAGGAAGAACTCCGCGACGACTTCGGTTTCTTTTCTGAAATCACCATTTCCCAAACAGACGTCACCCTCGACGAAGGCCCTTTTCACCAGGGAAAGGCTTCAGTAATCCGAGTGACCGGGGAGAAATAAATCATTTTTTGTTACATTTGTTCCCTTTCATTCATAAAAGCCTAAACTGTTGAAACGAATTTATTTTTCTTTCCTGATTTTGCTGATTGTTTCAAACTCAGCTTTTGCGCAACCCGTAATTAATGCTGTCAAAATTGAGCATCCACCACAAATTGATGGATACGTAAATGAAATTGTTTGGCAAAAAGCCTTTGTGGTAGATGATTTCCGCCAGCGTGAGCCCAATGAAGGAGCGCCGGTCTCCCAAAAAACAGAATTCCTGGTTTTTTATGATTCCGATTTTATCTATTTTGGGTTCAAATGCTGGGATGAACCGGAAGATATCACAGCTAAGGAAATGGCGCGCGATGTGAGCCTGGGAAAAGATGACCGCATTCAAATTATTCTCGATACGTATGACGATAACCGAAATGGTTACTGGTTTCAAATTGGTCCGCGGGGTTCAATCGGCGATGCCATTGTGAGCGAAAACGGTGCAGGGTTTAATAAACAGTGGGACGGTTTGTGGACAGGCAAAGCCCATATTTCCGACTGGGGCTGGGAAGCCGAAATTGCCATTCCGTTTAAAACACTGGGGTTCGACAAAAACAATGATCAGTGGGGAATTAAGTTTATCAGGCACATTGTCGACAACCTGGAATCGAGTTACTGGCCCGAAGCCAACCTCGATACCTATAAATTTCAGGTTTCCGATGCAGGAGTTCTGGATGGAATCACCGGGATTACCCAGGGAATCGGTCTCGATATTTCGCCCTACCTCGTTACCGGAATGGATACCAAAAGAGGCGAAAAAAACGACCCGAAACTTACCGGTGGCGTCGACCTCTTCTACCAGATTACTCCCAGCTTAAAAACTTCAGTCACCATAAATACCGATTTCGCAGAAACCGAGGTAGATGATCGACAAATTAACCTCACGCGGTTCAGCCTGCATTTCCCGGAGAAGAGGGATTTTTTCCTCGATGGCGCCAACTACTTTCAATTTGGGGTGGCTGGAGACGATGCCAGTCCCGTTTCCAAAAAAATTATTCCCTTCTTTTCGCGAAGAATGGGACTCGACGAAAATGGTTCACCCATTCCCATCAACGTGGGAGCAAAACTCACCGGACAGTTAAATAGCTGGAATATTGGAGTGATGCACATCAACGATGATCGCGAAGCCGGGATAAATAATTTTACGGTGGCCCGTGTTTCGCGGAACTTCTGGAAACAGTCGTCGGTGGGAATTATCGGAACCCGCGGGAATACACTATTTGATGAAGAAAACCTGCTGGCTGGTGCCGATATAAAACTTTCGACCTCATCTTTCCAGGGAAACAAAAATGCGTCAGCTATATTTTTTGGTTTGAAATCGAAAACTGAAAACATTGAAGGAAAAGATGCCTCGTGGGGAGCCCAGGTGGCTTATCCAAATGATTTGATTAATGCACGGCTGGGGCACCATCAAATTGGCGAAAATTTTGTAGCAGGAATGGGATTTATTCCGCGGACAAATATCAAAGAAACCTACGGAGAATTTGAAATCGGGCCGCGACCTGACAAATGGGGAATCATGCAAATTCAGTCGGGCGGAAGTTTCGATCACATTTCCAACCTCAAAACCGGCAAACTCGAAACCCGCAGTTTCATGATTAAACCGTTGGGTATAAGATTTAAGTCAGGAGAAGAAATTAGCTATTCCGTTTCCAGTCAGTATGAAATGCTATCCGTTGATTTTAACATCTTCGAAGAATACATCATTCCAATAGATGAATACGAATGGTGGCACCACCGATTCCGCCTCGAAACAAAAGGCGCCCGAAACATCTGGGGAGAAGCATCCTACGGATTCGGTAATTTTTACAACGGAACCCGGAATGACCTGGAAATGGAAATAAACTGGAAAGTAGCAGTTCCTTTATTTTTAGGCGGAACGGTAATCAGAAACCATGTCACCCTCCCCGAAGGAGAATTTACAGCCAATATATACCAGGTAAATGCAAATATTCTCTTCAGTCCCGATATTACACTTTACAACTTTGTGCAATACGACAATGCCAGTAAAAGCGCAGGCTGGCAATCGCGTTTTCAATGGATCTTAAAACCCGGCAATGAAATTATTCTGGCCTGGAACGCAAATTTCCTCCGCCCGCAGTCAAATTTTTATCTTGAACAAAGCGCGGTTCGCCTAAAACTAAAATACAACATACGTTTTTAACATAAATTCTAATGAATTGCCTTACAAAATATTAACCATCTCAATAGTTTATTTGTTATTAATAGAAATACATAGCCTGTTCATTTCGGTAATTAGGATTATCTGTATATAAAACTGAAAACTTTTTAGTTTGTATAGCGTAAAGAAAAGGTACGAAATAGTCCTTAAATAAATCCGGCATCCACTTTAACAATTGAAAAAATTGCATTGAAAATACTAAAACATTAAATTTGAGGTTATAAAAGAAGAGAAAAGCAAAAAAACAGATGTTAATTTTTGGTTTGTAGCAAGTATTTACTATACTTGCAATCGAATTTCAAAAAATTCTCGTCTCCACTTTATTTGTTCCAAATAAATTATCAAAAAAAACAGTTTAACAGGACAAGAGAATATTAACTATATTTTACACCAATGTACGATATTTTAGAATTAAACAAAAAGCTCGTTCCAGAGTTGCGCGAAATAGCCAAAGAGCTAAATATCAGGCGCGTTGAATCATACAAAAAACAAGATCTTATTTATAAGATTTTAGATACCCAGGCCGTTCAGGAAGCTGAAAAAAAGGAAAAAAAGTCAAGCCCAAAAGATCAGGGTAAAGAAGATAAACCCAAAAAAGGATTTTTGCGGAAAAGACAGGATAGCCCGACCGACCAGGAAAGCAAGAAAGAAGAAGCCCAGCGAAGAGGCAGAAGACCTCGTCGCGACAGGGTTGAGCCGGTACTGAAACGTAAGCGGAATGAACCTACTTTCAAAAACCAGGATGAAACTGAACCCGGCACAAAGCAATCGCGCCAGGATCAGATAAAAGCTATCATCCAGAATTTTAATCTTGAAAAGGCTAAAAACCCCGAAGAAGCAGCCAAACAAAAGCTGAAAGAGCAGGAAGAAAAAGCTGCGCAGGCTGCCAGGCAGCAGCAGCAACAACAGCAGCAGCAGCAGGAAACGGACAAACCTAAAAAACAAGACAAGCCGGAAAAACCTGTTATAAAGCAAAGTTCACCTCCTGCACAGGAAAAACAAAACCAGCAGCAGGATCAGAAAAAACCTCAGCGCGACCAAAGACAACAAAAACGCCAGGGTGGAAACAAGTATTATGAATTTGAAGGAATTGTAACAAATACCGGAGTTCTGGAAATTTTGCAGGATGGATACGGTTTTTTGCGTTCGTCGGATTACAATTACCTGAATTCACCCGATGACATATATGTTTCGCAATCGCAAATTAAACTATTCGGGTTAAAAACCGGCGATACCGTAAAAGGAACCATCCGCCCGCCAAAAGAAGGCGAAAAATATTTCCCGCTGATAAAAGTGCTCGAAATAAACGGACGTACTCCACAGTATATCCGGGATCGCGTTCCATTCGATCATCTGACCCCGCTTTTCCCCGAAGAAAAATTTGAACTTACCGGAAACGGACACGACAATATTTCTACACGAATAGTTGACATGTTTGCGCCAATTGGTAAGGGCCAGCGCGGCTTGATTGTTGCCCAGCCAAAAACCGGTAAAACAGTTTTACTGAAAGAAATCGCCAACGCCATTGCTGCCAATCACCCGGAAACCTATATGATTGTGCTGCTGGTTGACGAGCGCCCGGAAGAGGTGACCGATATGGCACGAAGCGTGGATGCCGAAGTAATTGCTTCTACTTTTGACGAACCGGCCGATAAACACGTTAGAGTAGCAAACATTGTACTGGAGAAAGCAAAACGCCTCGTTGAGTGCGGCCACGATGTGGTTATCCTGCTCGACTCGATTACCCGCCTGGCACGTGCCTACAACACAGTTCAGCCGGCATCAGGTAAAGTGCTTTCCGGTGGTGTGGATGCCAACGCACTGCATAAACCAAAACGGTTTTTCGGGGCAGCACGTAACATCGAGGAAGGTGGTTCGCTCACCATACTGGCAACTGCACTCACTGAAACCGGTTCGAAAATGGACGAAGTGATTTTCGAAGAATTTAAAGGAACCGGCAACATGGAACTGCAGCTCGACCGCAAATTGTCGAATAAACGGATTTTCCCTTCACTGGACATTCCCGCATCGAGCACCCGTCGCGAAGACCTGCTCATCCCAAAAGAGATGCTCAACAAACTCTGGATTCTGCGGAATTACCTTGGAGACATGAATTCACTGGAAGCAATGGAATTTATGAAAACCCGTTTGATGCGCTCCAGATCAATTGCCGAATTCCTGGCATCGATGAACGACAGCTAATCAACGCAAAAAATATATTTTTAAGAAAGCAGGTCAACCCGACCTGCTTTTTTATTTTTATTAAATATAAATTACACAAATTTCTTAATTTTGATATCTGCACATTACAATTCAGGATAAAAACTGTTATTTTTGTGCAAAACTTGAGAATTTGGAATTTTTTCAGTATACACATAAAACATTGCTTGAAGGCGGCTATCCTACACTAAAAAGGGAGTTGCAAAAAAGCATCGACTGGTCGGAGCGGCTGATATGTATCAAAGGCTTCCGGGGTGTGGGGAAAACAACATTTTTGCTGGATTACCTGCGCGAAAAATACCCCGAGGATAAAGATGTACTTTATGTTAATTTAAACAACTTCTATTTTACCAAACGAAAAATTATCTCTTTTGCCGATGAATTTGCAAAAAGGGGCGGCAAAATTCTCCTTCTCGACCAGATTCAAAAATATCCTGAATGGTCGGCAGAATTGGGGCGGTGTTACGATGAACTTCCCGGCCTGAAAATTATTTTTACCTCTTCGCCGGTTTTAAGAATTGTGGAAGATAACCCGGATTTGCAGGGAAAGGCCAACGTGAACCACCTCGAGGGATTGTCATTCAGAGAATACCTGAACCACGTCACCAAACATGAATTCAGGTTATACACTTTTGAGGAAATCTTAAAAAACCACGAAAAGATTGCCGCTGAAATTGTGAACAAAGTCAGGCCGCTGGCCCACTTTAACGATTACCTGGAAAACGGTTACTTTCCCTATTTTATCGAAAACCCGAACTTTTACACCAATCAGCTGCTGAAACAGGTTAACCTGGCACTTGAAATCGATGTTCCCTATATCAATCAAATTGAGTTAAAATATCTCTCAAAACTCAGAAAACTGTTGCATATCATAGCCTCAGAAACACCATTTTCGCCAAATGTGAGTAAATTGGCAACCGCAATTGAAACATCACGGGCTACGGTAATGAATTACCTGCGTTACCTTAAAAATGCCAAGTTGATTTATTTGCTGTATTCGAATAATGGTGAGGATGAGATGAAAAAACCGGACAAGGTGTACATGCACAACACAAATTTGCTGTACGCCATTGCGCCGAACAATACAAACAAACTGAATTTAAGGCATACGTTCTTTTACAATCAAATGGCTTATGCACATGCTGTTAAAAGCTCAACCAAAGCCGACTTTATGATTGACGACAAGTACCATTTTGTTGTGGGAGGCCACAAAACTGAACCGGGACGTGGAGTTTATGCAGCATCGGATATGATTGAAGCGGGCCGGGGTAAAAAAATTCCGCTATGGCTTTTTGGCTTTTTATACTGAAAGCCACATCAAAACGAATTATTAATTTTTAGAATAAAAACTGAAATACAATGACAAAACAAAAAAAATTTATCACATGTGACGGCAACTACGCTGCGTCGTATATGAGTTACATGTTCAGCGAGGTAGCTTGTATCTACCCGATTACGCCTTCGTCAACAATGGCCGAATACGTAGACGAATGGGCCGCTTTTGGAAAAAAG
>DATFJO010000292.1:0-5978 GCA_035269145.1 Tangfeifania sp.
CGCTTGTTAGTGCAGCCCTTAAAGATGGCTTGATGGAAGCACAGGCGATTCATCAGAGCGAATGTTTTGATGCAGGTTTGCTGTTTTCGAAAACCGAAGGAATTATTCCTGCACCGGAAACAACCCATGCTATTGCTTCCACCATCCGCGAGGCGAAAAAAGCAAAAGAGGAAGGCAAAGAAAAAGTGATTCTCTTTAACTTTAGCGGCCATGGATTGATGGATCTGGTTGGATATGATAAATACCTTCAGGGGCAACTTTCTGATTACGAATACCCGGATTCTGAAATCAGGAAAAACCTGAAAGATTTGGAAGGTTACCCGATGCCGAAGTAGGGAAAGCCCCTCTTAATCTCCCCAAAGGGGAGAGAAATAAAAGAGAAAGAAATTGATTACCGCGGAGACGCAAAGACGCTAAGAAAAGAATCCTCTTTGCGCCTTTGCGCCTTTGCGGTTTTTCGTCTAAAAGAATGCAAATACCAGCTCATCCGGAATGCCGGGTTGTACATTATTCAACAGCTCTTTAATATCTTCAAAATTGTGCCGTTTACCGGGCAGTTTTTGATTCAGTAAATCAGCTTTTTGTGCAGAAAAGAAATCTCCCGAAATAGTGGCTTCGGCAATCCAGCCTTTTTCTGCATTCATTGAGATATTTAATGCCCGGTTTCCCCATATTGTTTTATTCTGAAAGGAATATTTAGGCGAATAACCAAAATTCCAGGCCCAGGTTTTAAATTTTTCATCCATTAGTTTTTGGATGGCCGCGTTATCTTCTTCGCTTAATTCATAAACTGAATTTTCTTCTTGCTTAAGTTGAACATCCAAAAGAAATTTCCGAAATTCTTCGGTGGTAATTTTATCTTTCAGGAAAGGTTGAATGTTGGTGACAATGCTGCGGTTCGACTGAACTGCTTTGTCGGTATATTTTCCAGAGGCCACTTTTATTGCATGTCCCAAAGTGCTTAAATCGGAATCGAAAAGCAGGGTTCCGTGGTGCAGCACCCTTTTTTTGAAAACGTGCTCGGCATTACCCGAAATTTTTTTGTCGTTCACCAGCAGATCGTTTCTTCCCGAATTAACCGCATTGATGCCAAGTTTTCCGAGTGCCTCAACAACCGGGCGCGTAAATTTTTTGAAACTGATTTCGGCGGTGTCGTTCACATTTTTGATGTAGGCAAAATTCACATTTCCCGAGTCATGGAAAACAGTTCCTCCGCCTGAAATTCGCCGTGCTACTGTGATGTTGTTTTCCAGCACAAACGGATAATTGATTTCGGCCAGAATATTTTGGTGTTTTCCAACCACAATCGTGTCGTGGCTTTGCCAGAGCATAAAAATGTCTTCCTGAAAGTTTTTTAACAAATATTCTTCTGCTGCCAGGCAAAAATATGGGTCGTTATTTTCAAGTTGAATGCAGAGCATAAAAAGAGTATTTAGCTATTTTTTTGAATCCAGTTTTTAAATAACACATCATAAATGCTGTAATATAGATTTCCCTCAGAATCATAGTTTCTGTAAACGAGTTCCTTGGTGTGCAAAGCCTCCAGAGAGCGTCTTACTGTGGCCGGACTCCCCAGATTATGGTCATTTATAAATTTTTTTGAAGTTGGGGCAAAAACTTTGTTTTCAGCAGCAACGGCTTTTAACAGGTTCCATTGTTGTTTTGTCAACAATTCACGATAATTGTAAAAAATATACTCTTGTTCGTTTAAAATTCTTACAGCTTCCTGTTTCCAGGTTTCTGATGTGATTTTTTTACCTGAATTTACGTATACTCTGTTACATAAAAGCTGAACATAATATGTGTGCACATTCGTCCATGTAAGTATTTCTGATATAATTTCCGAAGATATTTTTTTTTGTCTTTCAGTAAATTTTTGAAGAATAAAATTCTGATATTCTGAAAAATCAATCTCGTTGAGCGAAAGAAAGGAAGTGCTTCTGAAAAAAGGTCTTTCAGGATTTGAAAAAAGGTCATTCATAAGATGTTGCTGGCTTCCCGAGAAAATAAAGGTTACATTTTTTAGCTGTTGAATTAATGTTCTCAGCCAGGCATCTACCCTTTTTTCAGGGTAGTTCAGAATTTGTTGAAATTCATCAATTGCAAACAAAACCGGCTTTTCCTGTTTTTCCAAAAATTCAAGCAATGAACCAATATGGGCTTTTGTTTCGTTTGGCTGAAGATTGAATGAAACATTAGGCATTCCGGTTAATGTATCATACGACACGACAGGACGGAGCGATTGAATTAATTTCCAGGCCCTGGAATGAAGTTTAGTTTTTGCCGGAACAGCATTGATAATGGCGTTGCTGAGTGAATTGGTTAATTCTACGCTGTTTTCGGTTGGTAAAATATCAGCGTAAATACAAATAACTTTGTCGGAAAGTTGATTTTGTATGTGTTTGATAAGCCCTGTTTTTCCCATCCTTCGGATAGAAACCAGAGTAGTAGACTGGTTGCTCTCAATGTTTTTCCTCAGAATATCAGTTTCTTCCCTTCGATTGCAAAAATATTCAGGGCCAAAATACCCGGAAGTGGGGAAAGGTGACTTGGGTTTTGGTTGCTTCATGTTTTACAATTTGTATTATACAATTTGCAATATACAAAATGTATTATACAATTTGTTTAATATTTTCGAATATTTTTACAAAATTGAGAGAATCTCTGTTATCGCGAAATAAAATTCGCTAAAATTCAACAATAATTCCTATTGTTGGCAATACTGTTCCTGTGGTATTTTCAACCCTTTTTAACTGGTAGCGTGTTCCGTTATCAGTTAGTATAAATTCTCCGTTTTCGTTTCTTTCGCGCACCAGGATATCCTGTTGTTCTGCCTGAAAATTATAGAGGTTTTGAATATCGATGTAAAATTTTGCGGTAAGTTTTTCCAGGTAAAAAGCTTTGTCAATACGCACATCTAACTGATGAAACGGCGCAAAACGTTTGGCATTTAGCCGGTCGAAATCTAAGTAAGGACCGCCAATCAGGTTCCAGGCTTCTACCAGCGAGCTGCGTTCCATGTCGTAAGGAGTGTAAGGCAATCCGCCCACATAACGCCAGCGTCCCCCTACGCGCCATCCTTTTTTCAATTCTTTGGTGGAGGTGAGGTTCAGCAGGTGTTTCGAATCCCAGTTCGAAGGAATGTAATTTCCCGATCCATCTTTAAATTCGCTGCGTACCAGTGTATATGCCAAATTTAAATTAAAACCGTCGGTGGTGTTTATACGTGCCTGAAATTCGGCGCCATAAGCCCGCCCTTCGGAATCAGAAATCACTTCTTCATCACCCACAACACCAAAATCGGCTCCCCTGTTTGCCAGACTTATTCTGTCTTTCACCGAAAAAGGATAATCATTGTATCCTTTCCAAAAGCCTTCTATCGAAAAGAGAAAAGTCTTTTTGGGCCTGAATTCGAGCCCGCCAATTACATGGTCTACAGAAATATATCTTAAATTGTTTTCTTTGTTGACAAATATGTCGTTTTGCTTAAATCCCAGCGTGGTGTAAGGTGGAAGCTGGTAATATCGACCTGTATTGAAATTGAGACTCCAGCGGGTTGTTAAACTGTAAGATGCTGAAAACCGCGGAGAAAATTGCTCCAGCATATTGCTCATGCTTGAGGAGTAATTATTGGCATCCGCCCTGACTCCCAGCGACAAAGCCAGCCGTTCGTTAAACAGGTTTTTGCTGGCCTGTGCAAACAATGCCCATTTAATCAGGTTGAGGTCGGTTGTGTAATCGATGTTCAAAATTTCATCGTTGTAAAAACGAGTTTGCAGGGTTGAATTTTTGTAGGTCACATAATCGAGGTTTCCTCCAAAATTCAATTTAAAACCATCTATGCGTGAAATATTTTCCAGGCGAAGTTTGTTTTCAATTTCCTCTGATGAATAATCGATGATTTTATTCTCTTCCGAGCTGTCGTCGTTTTCGAAATATTTGTAGGCCAAGTTGTTAAGGTGACTGCGACTCAAAACAACCGTTTGGTAGCTGTTTTCTCTGAAGTGTTTGTAAACCGCACCAAGTGTGTAGCTCCACTGCTCATTTTCGGGCAACTGGCTCAGAATAAACCGCTGTTGCTCGTCCGGTTCTTCAATATCGAGGTTAAGCCTGTTGAAATCCAACGCACCGAGGCCGACAAAAGTGAGTTCGTTTTTTTTGTCGAAACGTGTGCGGATTTTAAACTGGGTGTCGGTAAAAGTAGGAAGAAACGGTAGTTCCAGCAGGCTGAACAAAAATTGCAGGTACGAACGCCGGGTCGAAAAAATAAAGGTGGTTTTTTCTCCAATCGGTCCGTCGAGTGTGGCAGCAATCTCAGAAGCGCCCAATGTTCCCTGGAATTTAAGCTTGTCATTATTGCCATCTACCTGCGAAAATTCGAGCACTCCGCTGAGTGCATTCCCGCGGTTGGCAGGGAATGCCCCGGCGTAGTAATTCACTTCACGAATAAAGTCGGCGTTAATAATTCCGACAGGTCCGCCGCTTGCTCCCTGTGTGGAGAAGTGATTGATAAACGGAACTTCCACGCCGTCTAAGTAAAAAATACTTTCGGCAGGCCCGCCGCCCCGGATGATAATGTCGTTTCTGAAGGCCGGCGTGGACTGCACCCCGGCAAACGATTGAATAACTTTTGAAATGTCGCGGTTAGCTCCCGGGGCTTTTTCAATTTCACCAATGCCAATGCTGCGCAGGGAAACAGGGCTTTCTATCGTTTTTCTGAATGGAGAAGCTGTAACCGTAACTTCTTCGATTTCTTCCTGTTGTTTTTCCATCAGGATCTCCACAGAATTAGTGTTGGCTACACTAACTTCAATTTCTGAGGAAACAGCTCTTCTGTAGCCAACAAACGAAGCTTCGATTCTTACAAATCCGGGTTCGAGGCCGTTTAGAATAAAATTGCCGTCCATGTCGGTAATCGTACCGATGCTGGTGCCCGAAACAATAACATTTACAAAAGGCAGTGGTTCGTTGTTAACAGCATCCACAACCCGTCCTTTCAGCGAAGCTTCCTGTGCAATAACTGAAACGGGCAAAATCAATAAAATGAACAGTTTTAATATGCTTGTTTTCATGTTGAATTCTTATTTAAGACGAACAATAATTTTGTGGGCAATTTTTTTTGCTGTGGTCAGCGTGGTTAAATCGGTAAAAAGTTTTCCGTTTTCACCAGTCGGGTGGCTGTGACCAATTGGATTCAGGTAATATTCGTCGTTCGGATTTACCGGGTCAATGGTAACCGCATAAACCAGCGCAGGTTGCAGGGAACCGAAATAGTCGTTGTTGTCCGGATATTGGCTGTTAGTCCAGTATTCGTTGGAATCCCACGCCTGGTTGATTTCCATCAGCACCCGGAATTTTGCATTGCGCGAATAGCTGGTGGCTGTTTCGAGTTTGAAATTATTTTTGGGTGTTGCAGATGTTATTGCATCCGGCACCGGGGTTTCCGGCGAAGGAATATACAATCCGTCGGGCGCTTTAATGTTTCGTTTGTGTGCCCAGTAAGGCAGTGTGGCTGGTCGGCGGGCTTCACCAGGTTGGTCTATCCAGCGGCCGGGTTCTATTTCTCCATACTTAAATTTACCTTTTGCAACATATTCTGTTACATAAAGTGTTTCAATGTAATCGCCTTCCAAATCTTCCGTCCAGATGGCAAACGAAGGATGATTGAAAGCTTCTCCTTTAATAAATTCAACCTCTATTTCGCGCACAGGATTTTCTGGTGAAGTGCGGATGGTAATAAATTCATTGTTAATTTCCCGCTGTGAAGCGCATCCCCAGAGCAGAAAAGCTAAAAAACCAAGGATAAATATTTTTTTCATTATTAGTTGATCTTATGACTTTTGTCTAATTTTTTATTTGACAAGGTAAACAAAGAAAACGGACAAAGGTTGATAAACAAATCAATATTTTTAAATTCGTAAAGAAAAAGAAGATATGAGAGTGGTTTTACAAAAAGTTTCCAAAGCTTCAGTTACTGT
>DATFJO010000293.1:0-2493 GCA_035269145.1 Tangfeifania sp.
GACTTTGTGGCCGGAATTCCCGACTCGGGCGTGGGCCATGCCATGGGTTACAGCAACCAACGGCGAATTCCGCTCACCCGTCCGTACGCCAAATACACGCCCACCTGGCCACGAAGTTTTATGCCGCAAACTCAGGACAAACGCGACCTGGTGGCCAAAATGAAGTTGATCCCCAACCCGGCGCTGATTAAAAACAAACGCGGCATTTTCCTCGATGATTCAATTGTGCGTGGTACTCAATTAAAAGACAATACGCGCGATTTGCATTCCGAAGGGATTAAAGAGGTACACATGCGAATCGCCTGTCCGCCTCTCACCTACCCCTGCGAGTTTCTGAATTTTTCACGGTCGCGAAAAACGCTTGAACTGGCCACACGAACAGCCATCAGCCAGTTGAAAGGAACCGAGGAAGTAGATCTGGAAAAATATTCCGATCCGGAATCGGAAGAATACAAAGCAATGGTGGAAAGGATCCGGAAAAACCTTGGATTGACAAGCCTGAAATTTCAAAAACTCAGCGACTTGGAGGATGCCATCGGGTTGCCCAAAGAAAAACTCTGCACCCATTGCTGGGACAACAGCAGCCATTTTTAATTCTGAAAAACAGGATATCAGTTAATCTTTTTGATTTTACTCCAGATTAGGATATTTTGATTTTGAGCAGAAAATTTAACTACTTTCGCCCAGTAAAAAATTCATTAGAATGCTTGAAATTTGTGCCATCGCCTCGGGAAGTAACGGAAACTGCTATTACATTGGCAATGAAAAAGATGCCGTATTAATTGACGCCGGCGTTTCGTGTAAACAGATTTTGCTGCGGATGGAATCGAAAGGACTGAATCCGCTGAAATTAAAAGCCGTTTTCATTTCGCACGAACACAGCGACCACATGCGTGGTGCCCGGGTGCTGGCCAAACGCCTGAACATTCCGGTGTGGTTAACGTCCAAAACATATTATGCAGCTTTCAAAAATATGCAGCCTGCTTACCCGCAGTTTTTTACTCCGGGAAGTGAGCTGCAAATCGGGGAATTTACCATCCATCCGTTTTTGAAAAACCACGATGCCGCCGAGCCTTGCTCATTCAGGGTTGAGTATTCCGGAAAAAATATCGGTGTTTTTACCGACATCGGAGAGGCCTGCAATAACGTGACCTCCCAACTCGCCCGGTGTGATGTGTTGTTTCTCGAATCCAACTACGACGAGCAAATGCTGACCAATGGCCCCTACCCTTTCTTTCTGAAGAAACGCATCTCTTCTTCCGTTGGCCATTTATCGAATATCCAGGCGCTCGAATTGCTGGAAACACACGGCGGTGAAAATTTGAAATGCGTGTTTTTGAGTCACCTTTCAGCGGAAAATAACACACCTGACCTGGCACTGACTTCATTTAAAAAACTGGAGGCGAAATTGGACGTGCGACTGACTTCGAGGTATGAAGCAGGGGAAGTATTTGTAATTTGAAAATCCAACCTGCGAAATCCGACTAATCCACCAGCCAATCGTAATAATTATCAGAAGAAATTACCAGAAAACCAGCTTCCTGATAATTCTTTTTCCAGGCTGCCGGAATTTTAATATTTCTTTTTGACCACTTGAATTCATAGGCAAACAATTTTCCCTCTCTTTCTTCAATTAAATCTATTTCTTGCTGATCGTAAGTACGCCAAAAGTAATTATTAACCAACATTGACTGTTGCGATTGATATTTAAGTCTTTCTGAAATCATGTAGTTTTCCCAAAGCATTCCTGAATCGTTTCTTAAATTCAGTGGATTTAGGTTGGCAATAATTGTATTTCGTATTCCATTATCCCAAAAATACCATTTGGCACTTTTTGTAATTTCTTTACGTAAATTCCGGCTAAATCCTTCCATTTTATAAATGATAAAAACTTTGCTTAGTAAATCAAGGTATCTTTCTACCGTGTTTTTGCTCATTGAAAGTTGCCTGCCTAACTCCTGTAATGAGACCTGACTTCCTACCTGAAAGGCAATCAGGCGCAAAAGGTTTATTATTTTCGATGCATTTTTAATGTTTTCAAAAGCCAGAATATCCTTCAACAGATAAGAATTAATAATTTCTTTGAGGTAGTCCTGCTTTTGGGAAATATCTTTCAAATGTATTAGCTCTGGATAATTTCCGAATACCAAACGATGTTTAAGCCGATCTCTTCTGCTGGTGATACTTTCGTCAATTTGCCTGAATTCTTTTTCACTAAAAGGAAAAAGTGTATACGTAATTTTGCGTCCGGTCAGTGGCTCCCCGGTTGTATTGTTGAGATCAAAGGCTGAAGAACCGGTTACAATTATTTTTATATCAGAAATCGAATCCACTATCAATTTTAATTTACTGCCAATTTGAGGAACCTTTTGCGCCTCATCAATAATTATCAGTTTGTGATTACCAAAAAATTGACGATAATATTCAGCCGTTTGTGGCTCAAATAACCGATGTGTTTCAAAATCTTCTCCATTAAAAAAAAGATAAGGCTCT
>DATFJO010000294.1:0-2086 GCA_035269145.1 Tangfeifania sp.
TCTTTAAACGTTGTCAGGTCTGTGGACGCTGACAAGTTTTTTCTTGCGGCGCGACTTTCCCACCTGACAGCGTCGGCAGACCTGTCAGCGTGAACAGGAAATATCCGTCAAGCGGTTCCAACCGCCAGTCGGATAATCACAGCAACTCAATAATTTTCACCACCTTCTCCCAGATCGGCAAATGCCCGTCAATCCAATGAATTTTTGTGCCACGTTTTTCCATAATGTCATCCCCCTTTCCGGCAATCGTCAGCATTAGTTTCATTAATTAACAATTAGCACAAAATAATAAAATCACTAATTATTATTTAGTAATTATTATTATATTTGTTCATTATTAGTTAATAATTTAGAATAGATGATAACAAAAACGGATTACTTAGAATTAGCGACATCACAGCAGGAAATCATTTCAAAAGGCAACAAGTCCTTAATTAACAGAGAAATATACAATAAAGCTTTCAAATTACTAACCAGCGACAACCGAATTTTGGTAATTACCGGGATGCGGCGGGTGGGAAAATCTACCCTGCTACAACAATTAATGAATAATTTGCCTGACTACTGTTATTTAAATGCAGAAGATGAACGCTTAATTCATTTTCAGGCCGAAGATTTTAACCGTCTGAATGAAGCCATGATTGAAGTTTACGGCGAAAGCAATTATTATTTTTTTGACGAAATTCAAAACATCGGCAACTTTGAAATAATTGTCAGACGGCTACAGGATGCGGGAAAAAAAATCATTCTCACCGGATCAAACTCTTCGCTTTTGAGTATTGAATTGGGAACACGATTAACCGGACGTTACATTCAAATCGAACTGTTTCCTTTTTCATTCAAAGAATATCTTGACTTTAAGCGCAAAAAAATCTCAAAAGAAGACTTTTATTTGCCGGAAAAGAAGGTTCAGTTAAAGCAACTTTTTAAACAATGGATGGAGTTTGGCGGAATGCCGGAATATTTGAAATACGAAGATATCAGTTATTTACGTACACTTTTCGATAATATTATTTACCGTGATATTATTGCACGTTATAATATTCGGAAACACACAACCCTAAAAGAACTGGTGCATTTACTCGCAAATAACCTTACACTACCAGTTACTTATAACTCACTTAAAAATAAAGTAGGACTATCAAACGCCGAAACCGTAAAAGAATACATCAGCTACCTATCCAACAGTTATTTATTCTTTGAATTAAGAAAATATTCAGCCTCATACAGTAAACAACTGCTTAATCCAAAGAAAATTTATCTTATTGATAATGCATTTCATAGTATGATTACTCTCGTTTCTTCGGAAAACGCCGGCCGAAAACTGGAAAATATTATACACCTTTATTATCGTGTAAACAATTTTGAATTGTATTACTTCAATGAAGGGCAGGAATGTGATTTTGTTCATTTTGACAAAGAGAGAAAACCACAATTGACCCAGGTATGCTGGGAACTGACTTCATCCAATAAAGACCGTGAAATAAAAGGTTTAATCGCCGCAATGCAGTTTTTTAAATCAAAAGAAGGGATAATTATTACTTTCGATCAGGAAGACGAGTTTGAAATTGAAGGAAAAAAAATATACGTTCTACCGGTTTGGAAGTTTTTACTGAGAAATTAGATAGAATCTCCAAATCCCACAAGCGGTTCCAACCGCCAGTCGGATAATCACAGCAACTCAATAATCTTCCCCATTTTCTCCTCCATCGACAAATGCCCGTCAATCCAATGCATTTTTGTGCCACGTTTTTCCATGCCGCGAAACCAGGTCATCTGGCGCTTGGCAAACTGGTGGATGGCAATTTCGAGCTGGCGAAACATTTCGTCGTACGATAATTCGCCGGTCAGGTTCAGGGTGAGGTATTTGTATTCGAGGCCATAATAAATAAGTTGCTCCGGTGTCAGTCCGCGGTCGAGCAGGCGCTGAACTTCGTCGAGCATTCCTTCGTCCAGGCGTTGTTTCAGGCGTTCGGTAATTCGCTGCCGGCGTGTTTCGCGGTCGAATTTCACGCCAATATTCAGGCTCCGGATGTCCGGCATCGAAGTATCGATTTCAGGGTTCTCGCGGTAATACATTTCAATT
>DATFJO010000295.1:0-2584 GCA_035269145.1 Tangfeifania sp.
TCGAAGCATCGAAATCGAGGTTCAGCAAAACATTTCCCAAATCGAAAATGATATTTTTTGTGGAACTTAAATCAATTTGCATTTTATTATTTTTAGCCTCGAATATATGGAAATTAAAATTGAGGAATGAAAATTAAAGAAGAACATTATCATACTATTTGGTTACATAAAGATAACCCGAAAATTGTGCAGGTTATTGACCAGCGAAAATTGCCGTTTAAGGTTGAAATTTTCGATTTAAAAAATGTGGAAGACGCATTTTTTGCCATTAAAGAAATGGTGGTACGCGGCGCTCCGCTGATTGGTGTTACTGCGGCATACGGAATGTACCTTGCAGTAATAAATTTGGATAAAAATAACATTAAAGAGCAAATAAATGAATCTGCTGATTATTTGAAAAAGGCCCGGCCAACTGCGGTAAACCTTGCATTTGCAGTGGATGAAATGGCTGATTTTATTCATCAGTATTCAGGGGAATCGGATCTCACTCAAAAAACACGCGATAAAGCCCATTCTTTTAAAGAAAAAGAAATTGAATTTGGTGAGAAAATCGGGGAACATGGACTGGAAATTATTGAAGAAATTTATCAGAAAAAAAAGGATGCAGTAAATATTTTAACCCACTGCAACGCAGGCTGGCTGGCCTGTATCGACTGGGGGACGGCCACTGCCCCGGTTTATAAAGCACATCGTAAAGGAATTCCTGTGCATGTTTGGGTTGATGAAACCCGTCCGCGAAACCAGGGAGCACGGCTCACCGCTTTTGAATTGGGCGAGGAAGGAGTTCCGCATACTGTAATTGCCGACAACACAGGAGGCCACCTGATGCAGCATGGAAAAGTAGATTTGGTGATTGTGGGCAGCGACCGGACAACAGTCACCGGCGATGTGGCCAATAAAATCGGAACCTATTTGAAAGCACTGGCTGCGAAAGATAACGATGTACCTTTTTATGCAGCGTTGCCGTCGTCAACATTCGACTGGAAAGTTGAAAACGGATTGGCTGAAATTCCTATTGAAGAACGGGGTTCGGATGAAGTGGCAAAAATCGAGGGCTGGAAAGATGATGAAATTGTGGAAGTTCGTTTGGTGTCTGAAAACAGTCCGGTGGTGAATTACGGATTTGACGTAACGCCTTCGCGACTGGTTACCGGCTTGATTACTGAGCGTGGAGTTTGTAAAGCCAGCAAGAAAAATATTTTGGAACTGTTTCCTGAGAAAAATAAAATTGATGAATAAAATTGCAATAATTGGCGGTACCGGGCTGGAAGATCCTTCCATTCTCAAAAATCCAGGTGAGATTGAAATAAATACACCTTACGGAAAACCTTCTTCAACTTTTAAAACCGGTGAAATTGAAGGTGTTGAAGTATTTATTCTTTCACGCCACGGAAGGGACCACTCCCTGCCGCCGTCGCAGGTAAATAACCGGGCCAATATCTGGGCGATAAATGAACTGGGGTGCAAACATATTTTGGCAAGCACAGCTTGTGGCAGCCTGCGTGAGGAAATTGGCCGGGGCGACATTGTCATCCTCGATCAGTTTATCGATTTTACACGTCACCGGAAAGTTACTTTTCACGAAGCATTTGAAGCAGGCAATCTGCAACATGCTCCCATGGCCGATCCTTTTAACGAGAAACTCAGGCAGGTTCTGATTAAAAGCGCAGAAAAGCTAAACCTGAATTTTCATCCAAGGGGAACTGTCATTACAATAGAAGGACCGCGATTTTCAACCCGTGCCGAATCAAAAATGTTTAGGAACTGGGGAGCTGATGTAATAAATATGTCCACAGCACCGGAGTGTATATTGGCGAATGAATTGGGGATTTTTTACGCAGCAATTGCCCTCAGTACTGATTATGATTGCTGGAAAACCGATGAAGAACCGGTGACCTGGAATGAGGTACTGAAAGTTTTTAACCAAAATGTGGAAAACGTTATCCGGTTGTTAACCCTTACAATTTCTGCCATCAAATAAATTCATTCTGATTATTGAAAGTTATTGAAATCCTGTAATTATGCTGTAAAATATTTTTTTGAAATATTTAATGGCACAAACTTTGTAATAGTTCATGCAGTTTGTTTACTGACAACATTTTACCGTTCAGTTAATACTATATAAATTCAGCCATCTTGCTTCGTTGGCTTTTAATTCCCGGCGGTATCTTTAAAGGTACCGCCTTTTTTGTGCTATTTTGAATGAGAATAATTCTGTTAAATGTCAGAACTCTCCCCCTAATTTTTCTTTCCAGTGTTCGAATTGAGGAAAAGCTTTTTCTACGATGAATTTTGGTCCGTGACCGGGATAAATTTCTTTAATTCCTCTATCAAAAAGCATCTGCCAGGTTTGAAGTAACAATTCAGGATCGTCGGCAAAAGGCGGGAAAAACCATCCGTTGCGCATGTTTACAAAAGCATCTCCTGCTATTGCTGTTTTGCCCAATATCACAGATTGCGAACCATTTGTATGCCCCGGCGTGTGAATCACTTTTGCGTCCAGACCAAATTCATTCAAGTCAAATTCGTTTTCATTAATTATTTCGGCATTAAACTGAGCAGGGGATGCAAATTTTGGGAAAAT
>DATFJO010000296.1:0-2986 GCA_035269145.1 Tangfeifania sp.
CATTTCCGGAGTAATCGTACAATAAAGAAGAACCGTATAATGAAAATGCCAGTCCGGGTTTGTTGGTTTGGTACAAATCATCACCTTCCAAATCAAGAAGAACCGCCATCCCCAATATTCCCGAAATCAAAAAGTTATCGGCACATAAATATTTATCATTACCCTTTAAATCAACAACTATTCCCAATGGTTGGTCGCCGGAAATGGTGGACGCTGTATTTCCCAAATACACATCATCTCCGCCAAGTTCGACAACAAAAAATTGGTCTCCTTTAATTGTATCGTTTTTAGTTCCGCTAATTAATAATTTTCCCATGCACGAATTAATGCTGCAATTGGTAAAATCTTCAGGAATTTGCAGTTCTTTCTGCATAAAAAACCAGTTCAGCTTTTCTGTGAGTTTTCGGGTTGCAAACGAAAGCTTTTTCAAATCAGCATCCTCAATCAAATCCAATGAAGAGAGTTCATTTAACTCCCTTTGGTTCCAGGGGAGCATTAATTCATCATACATTTCAGAAATAATAAAAGCTGATTTTTCGTTTAAATACTCCTGAACCGGTTTTGAAAATTGTTCAAAAATCATTTTCGCTTCGTCAACAGACCAGAGTATTTCAACTATTCCTTTTCTAAAAGAAAAAGGCAGTTTGTCCCATTCCTGTTTTTGAATGATTTCTACTCCAGGTATTTCAAAAAATTTGTCCAAATCGTCCTGGTTTCTAATCTTTTTGCTTTGTCCGGCACCCGGGAGTGGTGGGCCAAATCCGCCTGCACTTGCACTTAGCATTTGAAATGAGTAATGGAAAAGCGTCTGAAGATTTTGTTGTGAACCAGCAATTAATTGGCAAACAGATTCGGAGAAATTGGGTATTTCGTTGATGTTTTCAAAAAAATACGCCGTTAAAGGAATTTGATGTTGTACACCCTGAATTGTTGAAATATAATCAAAATCGATTCCGGGTAATTCACTTAAAATGGAATCGGATTTATGGAATCCGCCGTTATTTTCTGTTTGATTTTCGCTCTGACAAAAACATTTTGTAGAGGCAAAGGCTGAAATTAGAAAAAGCAAGACAGCGATTTGCTTAATTCTAATGAATAAGTTTAACTTTCTCATTTTCATGGTATTTTTCGTCGTCCAATAAATGCAGGTATTTTCTGATTCCTTCAGTAATCGCCCACGAATCCCCTTCATAGTTGTGACCGGTAGTTACCATTACAACTTTTATTTCGGGGAAAACATAGATAAACTGGCTTCCCCAGCCGTTCGCCCAAATGGCTTCATATATTTTATCGCTGGACGATAAATGTAAGTTCCACCACTGGTAACTGTAATCATCATCAGGAATATGTGTTTTGGTTTTTACGGATGTTGATTCCTGAATCCATTGTTCGGAAATGATTTGCCGATTGTTGAAACTCCCCTTGTTTAAAACCAATATCCCGGTTTTTAACATATCGCGAGGCATTAAATGCAATGCACCGCCCATGCTCGGGAATCCATTCTGTTTGTGAATTTCCCAGTTATAATGGCCAATATTTAAGGGTTCAAACAGATATTTTTGAGCAAATTCATCGGCAAACAGCCCGGTTTTCTTTTTAAGTATTGCACCAAGTATTTCAGTATTTCCTCCATCGTAGGTAAAAGTAGAGCCGGGTTGATTTATTATTTTACGTTTTAGCGCATAATCAATCCGGTTTTCCGATTGAAACAACTGGTCGTTTTGCGGATCGAAACCGGAGGTCATGGTTAACAGGTGTTTTACAGTAATTTTATTGTATGGTGCATTACTCAAATTTAAATATTCAGGAAAGATTTTAAAGACCGGTTCATTCAAATTTGCAATCAGGTTTTTATCCTTTGCAATGCCAATCAATAACGACGTAATACTTTTGGTACACGATTCAATTGGATGCAAATCGGTTGGTGAGTAACCAAAGAAATACTCTTCGCAAATGAGTTTGTTATTTTTAAACAAAAGGAATGAATTGATTCGCCCGTAATCGCCATTAATAATTTCAGGAACTAAAGCATAAATAAACAGCGAATCGTTTGTTGACAGCGAATTGGAAGTTTTGGGTTGGTCGTCAGAACCGGCAGGAATTGCGCGTTTGTAGCGGAAATCAGGATTTTTACATTCAGGTTTTGGATAAATCAAATGGTTTTCAATTTCGTTGTTTTTCACCAAACAAACAGAATCAAAAGGTTCGCCTTCACAATAAAAACCGCCATTGATGCTGTTGTTGTTTAAGACTCCTGAATACATGCAGTTCCAGCCTGGAATTTGAAAACTTATGCTGTCGCCATTAATATTTACTTTTTCAACATTGAAACTGGACTGATAAAAATTGTTTTCCGCCCAGTATCCTTTGGCTGGATAAGTTTCGTCGATTTTTTCCAACTGAATGTAAAACTTCCATTGGGGATTTTCCGGATGAGGTCCTTCCCAAAAACCAATAAAGCCGTTACCTGAGTTATGCTGCGCACAACTTATTAATAAGAAGGGAAGAATTATTATTGCTAATGGGTTTTTCATTTTACCCGTTGTTAATTATTCCTAACTTCAACAGTCCCAGAAATATTCTCCACTCGTTGCGTTTTAAAGCATCCATTTCGTGAACAAGAAGTGCCGCCAGCCCAAAATAAAAGAAGATATTTTCCATGGTAGCTGTTGGTTTTTTATGACTTTATCCTATTGGTTCTTTTTTTACGTGTTCGATTACAATCATTTTCACAAAATTACGTCAAACAATTTTTCTAATTCTTTTTTCCATGGGTCCATTTTTTGAATTTCGATTTTGCATTTTCAGCCATCAAATAAACTACCGGAACAATCACTAATGACAACAGCATTGAACTGGTAATTCCACCAATGATCGCCCAGCCCAGTCCGTTTTTCCACTCGCTGCCTGCTGTTTGTGAGAGAGCGATAGGCAACATGCCAACCACCGTTGAAATGGCAGTCATTAAAATAGGGCGGATGCGCAG
>DATFJO010000297.1:0-5373 GCA_035269145.1 Tangfeifania sp.
GGGGTAAAACGATGAAGCGACACAAGCTCCGTTTTTTCCGTTCACCAGTGAAACCTTCACCGAAGAACTCCCAACGTCTAATCCAAGTAAATACATAGTTTTTAAAGCTTTACGTTTGACCTTTTCATTGAACTGTTCTGTTCTGGTATGCTACCAAAAATAGCTTGATTTAATGTCGTTTCAAAATACAAAAAAATGTTATAAAACATATCAAAGCGACGATCGCAGCTTTAATATTGTCGGCACCTCAAACTGAACCGGCTTATTTGAAGTCACAAATTCAGCGGCTTTTTGTCCCATCAGTTCAAAATCAGTTGAAATGACCGAGATTCCGTTTTTTACGTACTTTTTCATCGGGGTTTCGTTATAGGAAATCACACCGGCTTCGCGGCCCGGTTCAAATCCTTTTTCGGCGCACTGGTCGAGAAACCAGGCCAAAGTACGGTCGCTCACCAGCAAATACAATCCCCCTTTTTTAATCCTGAATTTTTCCTCATCAAAAATTACAGAATATTTTATTTGATAGTCGTTGCAAAACTTCCTGAAATAATCGATGGCCGTTTTTGGGTGATATGTGAAAGGAGGATAAAAAAAGGTAAAATGATTGTATTTTTGAATACTTTCAAGATGTTGCTCAAGGCAATTGTAAACAGAAGTTCCGAAGTTTTGGTAAACCGCCGACTGATTTTCTTTGGCGTGAATTTTCCAGTCAATAATTAACAACTGTTTGTCTGGGATTTTACCAATGATTTCGGGCACCCGCTCATGATCAAAATTCATGATAATGTACTTGGTATATTTCCCCAGGCTTTCATGAACGATTTTCTCAAACACTCCAATGTTATAATGGTGAAAATGTAAATCGACACTGATATTTTTGGGAAGATTTTTCAGAAATGAACCATATAAAACCTCTTTGTAAGCCTTAAAAGTATCGAGAAACAAAAACACCTTGGTAATTTTTTGAGTCACAAAATAGCCGCGGTTGGGTACCGATTCCACCACTCCCCGTCTTTTTAATTCGGCATAAGCTTTAAAAACGGTATCGCGCGAAAGATTGGATTCTTTCATCAACTGGTTGACCGAAGGCAGCATATCACCTTCTTTCAACTGATTACGACTAATTGAATCGATAACTGAATCGACCAACTGCTGGAATTTCAACACATTGGAATTATCATCTATTTTAAACTGAATATTGGTCATAGTTACATTTAGTTGCAGAACACTAACCATTCTGTTCTGTTCTACAAATCTAAAAATTTAGTTGGATAAAGATGTATTTAGATTGAACCAAAAACAATAGAAAAGCGGATAAAGCGTTTAAGGAAAAAGGATAGGGACAGTTACCGTATCATAGTGGTTAAGTTTGGTCAGCATTACTTCTTTTTTATTCAGGTAACTTTTTCCTTATCCTTTTTCACTTTTAAAAATAAGTGTTATTCTCCAAATTCAAAAATCCTTTTGTAACTTTCGGATTAAATACAAAAAAACCACAAAAATGATACACGATTTAATAAAAAAGAACCGCAGTTACCGGAAGTTTGATTCGTCAGTGAAAATAGAACCTTCAACCATTGAAAAATGGATTGAGCTGGCACGTTTTTCACCAAGTGCCCGTAATCTGCAACCTTTAAAATTTGCATTCAGTACCGATGAAAACATCAACAAACTGATATTTCCGCACCTCGGCTGGGCAGGTTATTTAAAAGAATGGGACGGCCCGGCTGAAGATGAACGACCGGTAGCTTACCTGGCAATTCTGCAGGATAAATCGCTTACCCACAATGTACACTGCGATGACGGGATTGCAGCTCAAAGCATTTTGCTCGGCGCGGTGGAAGACGGATTTGGAGGTTGCATAATCGGCACGGTAAATAAAAGTAAAGTTGGCAAAATTTTCAAACTGCCCGACACCCTTGAAGTTTTGTGGATAATTGCGCTCGGAAAACCTTCGGAAAAAGTGGTTCTCGACACAGCCACCGGCAACGAAATTAAATACTGGCGCGACAAGCAGGATGTTCACCATGTGCCCAAACGCCCACTGGATGAACTGATTTACAAAAAATTGTGAAAAAATAAGGATGGCCAAACGACCATCCTTATTTTTACTAACCTCTTATAAAAAGCGCTTTTATAATGTGATGTGCAATTTTCGGATTTTCCTTAAGGCGCCGTGTGGAGTAATTAAACCAGTGAACCCCGAATGGCACATAAACCCGCATCAGATGGCCTTCGTCGATGATTGACTGCCGTAATTCAGGAGTAACACCGTACAACATCTGAAACTCGTACCTGTTTTTTGGCACCTCATATTTTTCAATAAGCTTCAGTGACTGATCAATCAGGTATTTATCGTGGGTGGCAATGGCGGCATACATTTTATTTTGAAACATAAACTCCAAATCTTTCATGAAATGTTCGCGCACCTCATCGTAATTCCGGTAAGCAATTTTTTCAGATTCGATGTAGATTCCTTTGCAAAGACGGAAATTCAGCGGAACTTTTTCAGTATTCAGTTCACTGAGTTTTTTCAGATCTTTCAGCGTACGGCGCAGGTAGGCCTGCACTACAAGTCCTGTATTTTTCGGAAATTCGTGTTGCAGTTTCCTGAACATTTCGATTTCCAAATCCACACACTGCGAGTCTTCCATATCGATACGGACAAAACTGTTGTTTTTAGCAGCCAGCGCTACAATTTCACGAATGTATTTGTAGCAAACATCTTTGTCGATAAGCAACCCGAACATGGTGGGTTTGAGCGAAAAGTTTCCTTTCACGCCCTCACTTGTGAAGCGTTCTATAATTTCGAAATACTTATCGCGATTTTCTTCAGCCTCCCCGAGATTGGTAATAAATTCGCCCAGTAAATCGATGGTAACTTCAATATTTTTATGATTCAGCAGCTTCGATGCCAGCAATCCTTCTTCAATAGATTCTCCGGCAATGTACCTTTTCGAAAACACCCAAACCAGCGTTTTGGGCATGTAAGGCAATACGTTTGCAATTAGTCTGTTCAACATTTTTGATATTAGTATTCTTCAAAACATTTTGTTAAGGGTAAAAGTACAATGCACAACCTGTTTTTTTCAATGATGTTTATCAGTGATGGAGTATGATTTAACACATGTTTTATTTGAAAGCAATTGATTTATAAAGTGCTAAAAATTTTACCGGTTTCGTCTCCTGCATTTAACCGAAAAAATTATCTTTGTCGCGGTTAATAATCAAAAAAACTGAAATAGATAATGAAAGGAACATCTTCAATTTTAGGGATTGTAGCGCTAATTGCAGTTGCTGTGCTATACGTTTTGTATTTTACCGGAATCAATACTCCGGGCAATGAAGCTGTGCAGGAACAGGCAGCTACCACTTCTGATGCAGGTTCGCTTAAAATTGCTTACGTAAAAGCTGATTCCGTTATTATGAATTACGATCTTGCACAGGATCTTCACGATGAATTCACAAAAAAACAGGAAGCATACAATACTGAATACGGAACAAAACGCCAGTCTTTTGAAAGAGAAGCTGCTGCTTTTCAGGAAAAACTGCAGCGTGGAGGTTTCCTAACTGAGCAGCGAGCCGTTCAGGAACGCGACCGTTTGGTTGGCCGGGAACAGGAAATTATGCAACTCGACCAGGAATTGTCTCAAAAACTATCGGAAATGCAAGCTGCAAACAATCAGCAAATACTCGACAGCCTGATGAATTACCTGGAAGATTACAACGAAACAAAAAATTACGATTACATTTTAAGTGGTGGTGAGGTACTGGTCGGCAAAGACTCGTATAATATTACCGCCGAAGTACTGAAAGCGCTGAACGAACGCTATAGCAACAAAACAGAAGAATAAAAATACACTACTGTCATGTCAAACATAAATAGTCAAGTGCTGTCATTTCGAATCTGAGATACGAAGATGAGAAATCTCAATTTTTCAGCAGATTTCTCCCTGAGGTCGAAATGACATTTCAAAGTTGACATGACACTGCATATTTTCAACAATAATCCGGGTTATTTCCCGGATTTTTTTTGCTTAAATTGCAACTTTCAATCGAAAATGTCAAAATATGTTTGCCAGCCGGTATCTCGACAAAAACAAAGTTGAACCATTGATTTCCGCACCTCCTTCGCCTTTGCTGAAAATCAGTGTGGTAATTCCCTGCTACCGGGAACCAGACATTTTACAAACCCTTGAATCGCTAAAAAATTGCCATTTGCCGGATTCAGAAGTTGAAGTGATTGTTTTGATCAACCATTCGGAAAGCGCACCGGAAGAAATTAAAGATTTTAACCAAAAAACAAAGACTGAAATTGAAAGCTGGATTAAAAAAAATTCAGGGGAAGGCTACACTTTCTTTGCAGTTGGCCCGATTGATTTACGAAAAAAATGGGCGGGTGCCGGGCTGGCCCGTAAAAAAGGAATGGACGAGGCAGTCCGCCGTTTCAACCTGGTGGAAAACCCCGGTGGAATAGTCGTTTCGCTGGATGCCGACACACTGGTTCAGGAAAATTATTTTACCGAAATTGAAAAGTTTTTCAAAAGTCACCCAAAAAATCCGGGAGCAACCATTGCTTTCAGCCATCAAAAAGAAGGGCTCGGAGAAAAGCACTTGCAAGGTATTTTTCTCTACGAAAAATACATGGATTATTATAAAAATGCACTGGCATTTTGCGGGTATCCATACCCTATGTTTACGGTAGGTTCGGCGTTTGCAGTAACTGCCGAAGCTTATGTAAAGCGTGGCGGAATGAACCGCCGCCAGGCCGGTGAGGATTTCTATTTCCTGCAAAACCTGGCACAAATCGGACCTGTTGGAGAAATCCGGTCAACCACTGTATTTCCTTCAGCACGTCTTTCCAGTCGTGTACCGTTTGGCACCGGCCCCATTCTGCAAAAATGGATGGAAGGAAAGGAAGACCTCACGCAAACCTACAACTTTGAAGCTTTTGGTGATTTGAAAGATTTTTTTGATGTGAAGGACCAACTCTATCAGATAGAAAAACAGGATTACAAACTGTTAATAATGAAGCTTCCTTTATCGGTTGGAAATTTTTTGGTTGAAGATGATTTCTGGAAAGAAATTACCGATTTAAACCAAAACTGTTCTTCGCTGAAATCATTTCAAACCCGGTTCTTTCAAAAATTTAACGCGTTTAAAATTTTAAAATTTCTCAACTTTTGCCACCCTCTGTTTTATCAAAAAGAAAACCTTGAAGAACAAATTAGAAAACTTAACAATACAAAATGAAAACAAAATACATTTTGAGAGCCTTAATATCAATGATCCTATTCATATTTTTTGCCTGCCAAAAAAATGAAGCACAAACGGAAAATTCCAATTATACTGTATCAATTCCGACACAAGGAA
>DATFJO010000298.1:0-9647 GCA_035269145.1 Tangfeifania sp.
ACCTGATACTGCAAACTGCCATTGCCTGGACAGTGGCCGCAATTCCTGAGGGATTGCCAATTGTAGCGAGTATCGCCCTGGCACGGGGAATGCTGCGCCTCTCCAAACGAAATGTAATTGTTAAAAAACTGGCTGCTGTTGAAACACTGGGTGAAACAACCGTAATTTTTACAGACAAAACCGGAACACTTACCGAAAACAAACTTTCAGTGGATTCAATTCATTACCCGGGAAATGATATCGAAGCTGATTCATTGGTGGGTGAAAATGATAAACCGGAAAAAAATCCTGAAAGCGAAAATTTCAGTCACATTTTCAAGGTTTCGGTTTTTTCCAACGATGCCAAAGAAAAAGAAAACAATGGCGAAAAGCAGCTCAAAGGCGATCCGCTCGATGTAAGTGTTCTTGAATTCTTCAAAAAATACGATGCTGAAACCACACAAAAATTAAGAGAAAATGAACAAATAAACGAAGATCCTTTTGATTCAGAAGACAAATTTATGGGAGCCGTGCACCAGTTGGAAAATCAGCTCTATATATCGGCAAAAGGTGCAGCCGACCCGATTCTTTCGAAATCAAAATCTTACCTCGACAATGGTGAAAAGAAAGATATTTCTGAAGATTTCAGAAAAGAGTGGATGAAAAAATATGAAGAACTTTCGGGCAAAGGCCTGAAAGTAATTGCCTACGCATACAGAACCGAAGATAAAAGTCAGAGTGAATCGTTAAAGGGAAAAGAAGAGTTTGTGAAAGACATGATCTTCCTGGGTTTTGTTTCTTTCATCGACCCTGCAAAAGAAGATGTAAAACCATCCATAGAAAAATGCCAGACCGCCGGAATTAAAATTATTATGGTTACAGGCGATCACCCTGGAACAGCAGAAAATGTGGCCCGGAAAGTGGGACTTTCGGCCGATGAAAAATACCACGTGATGAAGGGCAGCGATATTGAAGACAATAAAAAGGAAGTCATCAAATCGAACATCTTTGCGCGGGTCGATCCTGAACAAAAATACAACATTGTTGAAGACTTTAAAGAAAAAGGTGAAATTACGGCCATGACCGGCGATGGTGTTAACGACGCGCCGGCGCTGAAAAAAGCCGACATTGGAATTGCCATGGGCGAGCGTGGAACCCAAATTGCCCAGGATGTGGCCGACATGATTCTGAAAGACGACTCATTTCCTTCTATCGTAGATGCGATTGAAGAAGGACGCATAATTTTTGGAAACATCCGGAAATTCATCGTTTACCAGTTGTCGTACCACCTGGCCGAAATAATTATTATAGCCGGTATCAGCTTCTCGCTTTTTTACCTGCCGCTGCTGCCTTTACAGTTATTATTTCTGAACCTGCTGTCTGATGTATTTCCTGCTCTGGCCCTGGGATTGGGCAAAGGCGATGAAACCATCATGCAGCAAAAACCCAAAAATCCGGAGGAACCAATACTCAATAAACATAACTGGACAGCAATGGCCGTTTACGCAACTGTGATGGCCGCCATTATCACCGGAGTTTATTTGCTGACCTATTACCAGTTTGGAGAATCGAAGGAATTAGCCAACACCGTGGCTTTCTTCAGCCTCGCATTGTCGCAACTGCTTCATGTATTTAACATGCGCGAACCCGGGGAAAATATATTTGTCAACCAGGTGGTAAAAAACAAATACATCTGGATGGCCCTCGGTATTTGCATTGCAGCGCTTGTTGCAGCCTATTTCATACCGTTGCTTCACAATGTGTTGTCATTCGAAACACTCACGGGAATTCACTGGTTACTGGTTGGCGGAGCCAGCCTGTCCACGCTTGTTGTTATTCAACTAATTAAAGAAATTTTTAAATTTTAATGAAAACAATAATAGCCTCACTTTAAGTGAAGCTATTATTATTCTTGAACTATTTATCATGCCCTAGTATATTATACCAATTGTTTTTCAAACTGAGCTTTAGCGAAGTTTGAAAATTACAATGGTAAATGCCGATAGACAATTGAAAAGTCTTAAAGAGTGAAACGAATTTAAGGCTCAATTCAATTGCTAATCGGTATTATACACCAAGTACAATTCCGGGGCTAATATTTAATTTTGTGCTTATTGCCCGGGCTACCTTCAAGGGGGGTTCGCTTTTACCAGACAGGTATTCGCTCACCCGCGATGGACTCACACCTATAATTTTTGACAATTTTGTTTGTGTCAAATTCATTTCGTACATACGAAGTTTAATGACCTCTGACAAAGATGGCTGTTCAATCGGATAGTGTACTTCATCATAATCTGCGACCAGGTTAGAAAGCAGCTTGAGTTCTATCAGATTTCTGTCTGTTAGCGGCGTCCTGTCATCCACCAAAGGTAACAGTTCCTCAATGCGCTCCATCGTAGCTTTATACTGTTGTTCGTTCTCGATTTTTGCCATTTTCTGATTTTTTCTAAACTGTTGAGCAATCTATCTTGTCATAATCTTTATGCGCTCCAATAAAACGTATATAAACCATTTTTATCTGAAACTTTATTACCACCACTAATCGGTAATCATTCCCTTTTATATTGAAAACATAATGCTGGTTTCCTACACTATCCACACTGTTAAAATCATTCTTAATGTCAGCAAAACATTCCCACTTAGCAGAAGTGGCTTTAGTGTACCAATTCTCAATAGCTGTTTTGGCATCTCCATTTTTTTCATAAAATTTAACTAATGTCCGGTGTGCAATTACCCTCATCCTTTCACATTTGTCCAGCAAAGTTAATACCGATATTTTTGTTTTGCAAAAATATTTTCCAAAAAACAAAAAATTAAAGTTTAATTATGTATCATCCACTTCAAATAGTAGGAAGCTGCCATTTCAAAGTCAGCGTAACACTATTTTGTAAAATCAATGCAAACCAATTTTTCCATATCACGGGCCAATAGTTTACCCTGGCTGAATGCCAAGGGCGACCATGCCTGTGTTTTACTGGAATTAAAATACGATGCTTTCCCCAGTTCTTTGTAGCTTTCGGGCGATGGTTCAATTAAATGAACATCGCCGTTTTTCCCGTTTTGAGCAATTAACTTTCCGTTCACAAGAATAAGTGATCCCATTTCAAAACTGGCCGCATCTCCCGATCCCCAAACCAGGTTTCCATCCATGTCCAAACAAACAAGCTGATTGGGACGTCCGTTTGTATTCAGGTAAATGTGATTGTCCACCACAATTCCGGGATGCATTTTACAGCCTGCTTCTTCTGTCAGAAAAAGCTCATTCACCCGAAATTCGCCATCGTTATTTGTAATCTCCAGCATAATGGTTACCGGATTATAATTGCCGTTGTATGAACAGTCGGTGAGTAAAAGCCGCGTATCGTCAATTGCTGTTGGCGGAGTGATGGTAGCAAAAGATTTCAGTCCGTTGTACACCCAAAGTTCTTCACCTGTGTTTGCATCAAATGCTGCCACTTCATGTGTTTTTATAGAATCTTTCCGATCATAAGGACTTATCATTATTACCTGATCGACACCGCCGTAATTCGCCACGATTGGTGAAACATGAAAGTTGTATCCGCTCAGCGGGCGGCTTTCCCACACCACTTCTCCGGTTAATTTATCGAAAGCCACAACCCCGGCCTCTTTTCCCTGCGGAGCAACTATTACCAATTCATCATAAATTAAGGGTGATTGCGAAACTCCCCAGTTTGGAAGTTCAGCATCAAATTTTTCCAATATATTCAGCGACCAAGTGGGTTGCTTTGTTTCCTTATCGAAACAATAAAAATGTCCGTGCGGCCCTACACTCCAAATAAATTTTTCATCAACCGTAGGAACAGCTCTCGAACCGGGATAAGGAAGTTCGCCGGCAGCTTCATATTCATAATTCCATTTTTCGCTTCCTGTATTCAAATCGATACAGCGCAAAATATCCTTTTCGCCTTTCATACGGTCGAGCACAAAAACCTCATCGCCGTAAACACTGGCTCCGCCATAACCCGGGCCGAGCGGAAACGACCAAACTTCTTCGGGGCCATTTTCAGGCCAGGCATCAAAAATTTCAGCATTTTCGATTGTGGCATCCCGGTTGGGACCAGTATATTGATTCCAGTTATTTTGGTTTTGGGAACATCCAAAAAGCACAATTGAAAAAATGGTTAACAGGCAAAGATTCTTTTTAATTTTCATGGTTACAATGTTGATTTTCTCAAAAATAGAACATAATTCGAATAAAATAATCAACATTGATATATGTTAATGTAAAATCTTTTAGTCATACCCTCACTTAAAGTAAAGTATGACTCTCTTTGTATTAAACAAAAAAAACCTGCAAAGCGGAAATTCATCCGCCAGGCAGGTTCATCGGTGCGCAAATTCAGAATTTCTGAACTTTATACTTTTTATTACAGGTAATAATGATTCCTGTAAATCAGATTGTCATCCAGCTCATAAACCAGCGGTTTTCCGGTTGGAATTTCTACCGAACTAATTTCATCGTCCGAGATTTTTTGAAGATGTTTTACCAACGCACGCAGGCTGTTTCCGTGAGCAGCAATAATTACCTGCCGGCCCGCCTGAAGCGTTGGCGCAATCATCTCTTTCCAGTAAGGTAAAAAACGATCTACTGTATCTTCCAGGCTTTCTCCAAGCGGAAGTTCTGCCTCCAGCAGGTTATCGTATTTTCGCTCGTTGCCCGGCCAGCGCTTGTCGCCTTTCTCAAGTTGCGGGGGACGGGTGGAATAACTGCGCCGCCATTGGTGCACTTGCTCCTCGCCGTATTTTTCGGCCATCTCTTTTTTATTGAGCCCCTGCAAACCACCGTAGTGGCGCTCGTTCAGCCGCCATGATTTTTCCCACGGAATCCATAACTGGTCCATTACTTCGAGTGAATACCAAAGTGTTTGCAGCGCCCTTTTCAGCAACGAAACAAACGCAAAATCAAATTTGTAATCGTGTTCAGCCAGAATAGCACCGGCCTCTTTTGCTTCCTCGATACCTTTTTCCGAAAGCTCCACATCGGTCCATCCGGTAAAAAGGTTTTCTTTATTCCATTGGCTTTCGCCGTGTCGTAAAAGAACTAATTTGTGCATAATTTTCTATTTAATTGTTAATTCACTTTTTTAGTTGTAACATATTAATCAGGCCACCTTCCATAAGCACTCTTTTTTGCTGTTTGGTCAGGTGGCATTTCAATTTAATCTCTTCGCCCGATGATTTTATTTTTGCATGTGCCGGGTTACCACTTTCAATGGCTTCATGAATAGTTGAGAATTCCAGCACTTCATTCTCATTCAGTTTCTCATAGTCATCAGGGTTTTCAAAAACAAACGGAATGATTCCAAAATTTACGAGGTTTTGAAATCCGATGCGTGCATAGCTCTTTGCAACTGCAGCCTTTTGTCCGAGGTAGCGCGGTGCAATGGCCGCATGTTCGCGGCTCGATCCCTGCGCATAATTATCGCCGGCAACTACAACATGACCACCGGTTGAATTCAGAGCTTCCTTTGCTTTTTCATGAAAATTTTTGTCCACCGCATTGTAAGCATATTTACTGATTGCCTCGATGTTGCTTCTCAATGGAAGCACTTCGGCGCCGGCTTTCAGTATTTCGTCGGTAGAAATATTATCGCCCATTTTTAAAATAATTTTAGCACTGAAGGCATCCTCAATTTTTTCAAAATCGGGCAATGTTTTTATATTCGGGCCCTTTTGCAGTTTAACTTCTTCGCCACCCTTTTTTGGCGGAATCAGCATCATCCGGTTTACCGAAGCCTTTGCCGGTTCTTTGTATTTGGGATAATCCATTTCGCGGCTGTATGTCCGTGGGTCGGTAATTATCCCTTCCAATGCTGAAACAGCGGCAGTTTCGGGGCTGCAAAGATAAACCTGGTCATCGACTGTTCCCGAACGACCGGGGAAATTGCGGGGCATGGTGCGTAAACTAATCGTATTGGACGCCGGGGCCTGCCCCATCCCGATACATCCCATACACCCGGTTTGGTGGTAACGGCCTCCTGCCTGAATCAGTAAGTTTATGGTACCCAGTTTCCCCAGGTCCTCAATTTTTTGGCGCGAAGAGGGGTTAATGTCGAGCGAAACTTCGGGAGCTACTGTTTTACCTTTTACAATTTCGCCAACCACCCAAAAATCGCGCAACCCGGGATTGGCCGAAGAACCAATTACAGCCTGCGAAATGGATTTGCCTTCCACTTCGCTTACTGCAACCACATTTCCCGGACTGCCGGGAGTTGCAATCAATGGTTCCAGTTCATCGAGAATAATTTTTTCTGTTTTATCGTATTCAGCCCCGTCATCAGCTTTCCATTCCTCCCAGTCGTCACCCCGCTCTTCCTGTTCAAGGCACAGCTTCGTATTTTCATCCGATGGAAAAACGGTGGTAGTGGCGCCCAGTTCAGCTCCCATGTTGGCAATTACATGTCTGTCCCAGGCACTTAGATTTTTCAGACCTTCGCCAAAATATTCCACAATGTAACCTACTCCGCCTTTCACATCGTAGCGCCGCAACATTTCCAAAATAATATCTTTGGCACTCACCCATTCCGGCAGAGTTCCAGTCAATTCAACTCCTAATATTTTGGGCATTGTAATGTAATATGGTTCACCGGTGGCAGCAGTAGCTACATCTAATCCGCCGGCTCCCATTGCCAGCATTCCCATGCTTCCTGCCGAGCAGGTATGGCTGTCGGATCCAATCATCGATTTGCCGGGTTTCCCGAAACGTTCCATGTGCACCACATGACTGATGCCGTTTCCCGGACGGCTGAACCAGTAACCGAACTTTTGTGCCGCCGACTGCAAAAAAATATGATCATCAGCATTTTTGTAATCGGTTTGAAGCAGGTTATGATCGACATACTGAACCGCAACTTCTGCTGCAATTTTTTCAATTCCTATTTTTTCGAGCTCCAGCATTATCATGGTCCCGGTAGCATCCTGCTGAAGAATATGATCCATCTTTAACCCGATTTCGCTACCCGGTTCCAGACTGCCACTCAGCAAATGCGATTTGATTAATTTCTGCGCCAAATTCAGTCTCTCCATCTTGCCCTGATTATATGCTTATTGAATTTCAATATATTTTGCTTGTCAGCTACAGGAATTGAAAATACCGTTCCATTTTTGGCTGTCGGCCAGTTCATTTTTTTCGATTCCCCGGCAAAATCAGTCAAATATCAGGCTGCGGACTGCAATTATTGAACGGATTTTTTAAATTCTAACAGTCATTATAATTCTTCGCATTACAAAATAATGTGGAATAAATTCCTCATTTGTTCTTTCCAATTCCACAATCTTTCAGAATAAGAGCCAAATTTCACAGAAGGGTAATTACAAGCTATTCAGGGTATAATAATCGTTTCATTCATTTTAAATTTTTATGGAATGAAATGGTATAACAGTTGTCCTTTCAGAAACGAATCAGCAAAAATATTCTTATGAAAACAATTGAAACCGAAGATTTAAAGAAAAAACTCGACAACAATGAAGTTACTCTGATTGAGGTATTGGAGGAAGAAGAATACAATAAATCGCACATCAAAGGCGCAATAAACATCCCGCTCAAAAAAATAAGTTTCGAAGCACGTAAAAAATTCGACAAAAACGATAACCTGGTAGTGTACTGCTCAGATGAAGATTGCACTGCCAGTCCTACCGCCGCAAAAAAGCTCAAAGATTCAGGATTTAAAAATGTATGGGATTACGAAGGCGGCAAAAAAGCCTGGAAGGAAGCCGGCTTACCCATGGAGTAAAACACATACGGAAACTATTTTTCATTACATAAATTCAGCAAAATGGCAGAAAAAGATAAAATAAGAAGTTTTGAAAACAAGGAATGGCTCGATTCCATAGATTTCATCATTAAAAACGAGGACGAAGACCGGGTAGAAGAAATTATTGAATTGCTTTGGGACCGGGTTTCGGAAAAAGGAATTCAGTTAAGCGCACACCTCAACACTCCTTACATCAATACAATTCCGGCTTCAGAAGAAGAGTCGTATCCCGGAAACCGCGAGCTTGAGCGAAAAATAAAAAGCATTATCAGGTGGAATGCCATGGCAATGGTGGTGCAGGCCAACCGCAAAAAAGAAGGAATTGGCGGACACATTTCCACTTATGCATCGGCAGCCACGTTGTACGAAGTGGGGTTCAACCATTTTTTCAAAGGCGGCGACGGCGATTCGCCTGCCGATATTGTATATTTCCAGGGACATGCGTCGCCGGGAATTTACGCACGCTCATTTCTCGAAGGCCGGCTTTCGGAAACACAACTGGAAAATTTCCGCCGGGAGCTGAATCCTGACGGCGGACTTTCATCATACCCCCACCCGAGGCTAATGGATGAATACTGGCAGTTTCCCACCGTTTCGATGGGACTTTCGCCAATTATGGCCATTTATCAGGCCCGTTTTAACAAGTACCTGCAGGATAAAGGAATGCTCGATGCCCCCGACCAGAAAGTGTGGGCCTTCTTGGGCGATGGCGAAATGGACGAACCCGAGTCGATGGGAGCACTCACACTTGCATCGCGCGAAGAGCTGGATAACCTGATTTTTGTAATCAACTGCAACCTGCAACGGCTCGACGGACCTGTAAGAGGAAACAGTTCCATCATTCAGGAACTGGAAGCTGCCTTCCGCGGTGCAGGATGGAATGTAATAAAAGTGATTACCGGCGAAAACTGGGACCCCCTGTTTGAAAAAGACGACAAAGGCCTCCTGAAAAAACGGCTGACTGAAGCAGTGGACGGCGAACGCCAGCGGTATACACTGGCTGAAGGCGATTTTATCCGCGAAAAATTCTTTGGAACAAGTGAGGAATTAAAAGCGCTGGTTGAAAATCTGAGTGATGATGAAATTACAAAACTACGCCGCGGAGGCCACGACCCGCTGAAAGTGTTTAATGCCTTTAATAAAGCAGTAAACAGCAAAAAAAGACCGACCGTGGTTCTGACACAAACCATTAAAGGCTATGGTATGGGCGAAGCTGGTGAAGGCCGGAACATTACCCACCAGCAGAAAAAGCTGAACGAAGAGGAACTGATTCATTTCCGCGACCGGTTTAACATCCCGATTTCTGATGAAGACGTTGACAAAGCACCTTTTTACAAACCGGATGAAGACAGTGAAGAAATAAAATACCTGAAAAAACGCCGCGAAGAACTGGGCGGTTTTCTTCCCGTAAGAAAGAAAAAAACGCCCGAATGTGACTTGCCGGCACCCGATGTTTTCGATGAATTCTTTAAAGGCTCCGGAAAACGCGAAGTAGCCACCACAATGGCTGCCGTTCAAATGCTTTCAAAATTGTTGAAAGACAAAACCGCCGGGAAACTGATTGTACCGATTGTTCCTGACGAATCGCGCACATTCGGAATGGATTCGCTATTCAGGCAGGTGGGAATTTATTCGCACAAAGGCCAGTTATACGAACCGGTTGATCGCGAAAGCCTGATGTATTACAAAGAAGCTAAAAACGGTGCCATTCTGGAAGAAGGAATTACCGAGGCCGGTTCCATGTCGTCGTTTATTGCGGCAGGAACGGCTTGCTCTACGCACCAGATCAACTGCATCCCGTTTTACATTTTCTACTCCATGTTTGGATTTCAGCGAATTGGCGATTTGATGTGGGCTGCTGCCGATGCACGCGCCAAAGGATTTTTACTGGGA
>DATFJO010000299.1:0-3893 GCA_035269145.1 Tangfeifania sp.
TTCCAAAACGGAATAATATGAATGACTTTAGAATCAAGGTTGAGTTCTTCGGAATGATTGTAGGTGAGAATAGTTCCATTACTTAGGTTTTGCTCTTCCATAGCTTTCAATAGTGATTTTACTTCGCGATCACGTGTTTCATTATTTTCGATAGAATAAGCCACTTGAATTAAAAACCAATCTTCATTTGCATTTACATAAAAATCGACTTCTTTATTATTTTTTGTTTTATAATAGAACACTTCTTCATATTTTTTAATTAGGAAAATAAAAATCAAATTCTCAAATAACCTGGATTTATCAGGTGAAACCCGATTTAAAAATATAAAGGAATTATCAGCAAAATAGGTTTTCCTTTTTGATTCACGGTGAAGAAAAGACTCCCGAAATGGATAAATATTGTTCGTCAGAAAAGGTTTATGAAGAATATTAAAATATTCTGTTACAGTTGGAATACTTGTTTTGTGAAGCGCCATAATTTTTTTTGCAAGACTTGAAATTGAGAACTCCTTTGTTAAATTTTCTGCAATTTTACTTACAACAAGCTTTAAGAGATAATCATCTTTGTCATACTTTGAAACTAAATCTTTATAGAACAGTAAATTATATATATTTTTAGCAATAGTTCTTTTATCATCCAGATTTGCTTTTATCACTTCAGGAAATCCACCATACGTTAAATACTCTTCAAATGCATTAAGTATAGATGGCTGATTTAAAATGACATCTTTAGACTGAAACTTAATTTTCTTTAATTGCAAAAACTCATTAAATGAAAATGGGTAAATATTTATTTCGATGCTTCTTCCTTTTAAGTAAGTAGCAATTTCACGGCTAATCATATTCGCATTGCTTCCTGTAACATATATTTTATACCCTTGAACATGTAACCTTTTCAAATAAAAGTGCCAATTATTAAGGTTTTGAATTTCGTCAAAAAACAGAATTGGTTTTTTATCCGGAAATAAAATCTTATAAGAATCGAGAATTACATCGTAATCGGATAATGAATTTAATGCTATAAGCCGTTCATCTTCAAAATCTAAAAATAAAATAAGTTCAGAATCAAATGATTGCGCAATTTCGTAAAGAGTATAGGTTTTCCCACAGCGTCTAATTCCTGTTAAAACAGTTATATTATCAGTTTCAACGATGTGAATTTTCCGGTGAACCAATTTTTTATTTAAAATAAGTTCCTGATTCTCCAAGAGTATTCTTTTCAGAATTTCGTTCATAATATTAAGTATTAGTTTATAAAATTAGCAAATTTTATAAAACAGCACTTAATAAAATGGATTATTTCAGCGCATCTTTGTATCTTTTTAAAGCCCTTTCCCTGGCTTCCTTGTGCTCCACAACCGGCTCCGGGTATCTTTTCATTCCGATTTCAGGCACCCATTTCATCACATATTTATTTTTCGGATCGAACTTTTTTTGCTGATTTTCAGGATTGAAAATCCGGAAATAAGGAGCAGCATCGCAGCCTGAGCCGGCTGCCCATTGCCAGTTTCCGTTATTGGATGCCAATTCGTAATCGAGCAGTTTTTCAGCAAAATAAGCTTCGCCCCAACGCCAGTCTATAAGCAGGTGCTTCGTCAGAAAACTGGCCGTAACCATTCGCACACGGTTGTGCATAAACCCTGTTTCATTCAGTTCGCGCATTCCGGCATCCACCATCGGATAACCTGTTTTCCCGTTACACCAGCGTTCAAATTCTTTTTCACTGTTTCGCCAGTTGATGGAATCATATTTCTTCTTAAACGACCTGTTCACCACATGCGGAAAATGCCACAAAATGGCAATGTAAAAGTCGCGCCAGATTAGTTCATTCAAAAAAGTGCCGGACAAATTTTTCGCTCTTTTCACCAACTCACGAATACTAACCGTACCGAAGCGGAGATGAATTCCCAGCCGGGTAGTTCCTTCTTCGGCAGGAAAATCGCGTGTTTTTTCATAATTTGCAATGACTTCATCAGAAACCCCGCGCGAGGGAATTTCAAGCGGACTTTCTTCAAATCCGATTTCTTTTAATGGGGGCAATACAAAAGGTTTTATTTTCATCAGGCCTTCCAGCTTTTCTTCCGATGCATAATGAGGAACAGGATTTTCGTCCAACGATTGTTTCCATTTTTTGCTGTAAGGCGTAAAAACCGTGTAAGGCTCATCGTTATCTTTAAGAACTTCGTTTTCCTCAAAAATAACATGGTCCTTAAAAAGCCTGTATTCAACCTCATTTTCTTTCAGGTATTCACCTATTTTCTTATCCCTTTCAATTGCTGAAGGTTCATAATCTTTATTGGCATAAACGGCAGCCACCTCAAACTCATTTAATAATTTTTCGAATGCCTCGAAAGGTGTGGAATGAAATATTTTTACCGAACTCTCCAGCGCTTCAGTTTCCTTTTTCAGCCGTTTAATTTCGGAATGAATAAAAGCAACACGGGCATCCGTTTTCGAACTGAGTTTTTCAAGGATTTCTGTATCGAAAATAAACACTGGAAGCACCGGCAGTCCGGCCCCGAGCGCTTCCTGTAATCCATGATTGTCATTTAACCTTAAATCTCTTCTAAACCAAAAAACAACTATTTTATTCACCATACAGTCTCTGATTTTTTCAAAACTCTGAAAATATTAATTTGATGCGGCAGCAACAGTCACGGCAGTTGTTGCGGCCACTGAGGCAGCCACTGCCTGTGCCGCCGAAATGGCATCGCCCACAGCAGCCGAAACCTGGTTTTCAACCGTCATCATTTTTAATCGTTTTGATGCCTTCCTGCGCTTTTCCTTTTCCGGGAATAAACGTTTCATTAACCCGGCAGGTTTTAATAACGATAACAGCATTATTTGTGCTTTATCGGCAGTTCCTTTAAAAACATTATTTTCAATTTCCGACTGCAATTGATAAACTGCCTGTTTATTAACCAATGCCGGTTTCTTCCACCTGAAAAACAGGAAGTGCTTATCTTCCTGCCGCAGCATCCTTTTTTCTGAAAGAGTTTTTTGCAGGTGCTCCCTGGTTTTCTTATGCTTGTAAGAAAACTTGCTGACCCAGTGTGATATTTTTAATGGCTTTTTTCGATGCGTCATCCTATCAAGTAACAACCGGTGCAGCGGATTTTTTGTTTGCGCATTTTTTACAATTATCCGTTTATTTTCGAACACAATATTTTCTTCGAGGTATAATTCCAGTAGCAATGAACCTGTTAACACGTAATTCAGGCCTGCGCGTGCCGGTGTGATAATGCCACCTTTTTGCGGGTGGATAGCAAGCAGGTAAATTTTTTCGGAAAGCGACAGTGATTTATCCATTTTTAAATACGTTTGATTTTTTATTTCTTTACATCTGCTTAAAACGAAGTGAAAGTTACAAAGAATCTAAAGAATCGACGAACGTAATAAAATATTTAATCTGTGAAAAAAGGATTTGCAAGCGACAATAATTCGGGGGTCCATCCAAACATCCTGAAAGCTATGGATGAAGCCAACCACGGACACGTTGCAGGATACGGAAATGATCCGTTTACCCAAAAAGCGATTGAGGTGTTCAAACAAATATTCGGGGCTGAAACCGAAGTATTTTTTGTGTTCAACGGAACGGGTGCCAATGTACTGGGATTAACAACTGTCACCCAAAGTTTTCACTCTATAATTTGTGCCGAAACCGCGCATATTGAGGAGGACGAGTGTGGCGCACCCGAAAAATTCTCGGGTTGCAAGTTGCTCCCGGTTGAACAAGTGAACGGGAAAATTACTCCTGAAGCAGTAAAACATCATTTAAAAGGATTCGATTTCGAGCATCATTCGCAGCCAAAGGTCATTTCCATTTCGCAAGTCACAGAAATGGGAACGATTTACCAGCCCGAAGAAATTAAAGCACTGGCTGGCCTGGCGCA
>DATFJO010000300.1:0-3126 GCA_035269145.1 Tangfeifania sp.
CCAGTTCATACATCAAATCATTGATTTCCTGAATCTTTGTTGAAGCTTTTTCATCGCCCGGTTTAAATGTCAGCGCCTTTTCGTAAAACGATATGGCTTCCTCGTAAAACTGTTTTTCAAAATTCACTTCGGCCTGGAACATAGCATCTTTGTAGCTTTGCAATTGGGCAGCATTTTCAGCCTGATTAGAAAGTATGTTGTTAACCTCTTCCAGACGTTCCTGTGGATAAGTTTCATTTTGCTTCAGTGCAATGGCCTGTTCGTAACCCGTTTTTGCTTCCTTATACAGTAACTCATCAAAAGCATTATCTGCCTGGGCAATCAGCTCATCATACTGCTGATCCAAACGTTGTTCGTCTAATATTTGATCAATTTCTTCAAGACGGTTTTTTGCATGTTGATTTTGTGAATTTATTGAAAGCGCCCGCTGATACGAACTTCTGGCTTCCTCAAACTGTTTGCGTTCAAATTGTAAATCGCCTTGTTTCAGAAGCGATTCCAGACGTTCGGCCAAAGCCTGTTCCATTTCTTCGGCAACCATTAGCAGTCCCAGCAAATCGTTAATTTCAGCAATCCGGTCTTTTGGGTATTGTTCTTTAGGAAAAATTTTGCTTGCGGCTTTGTATCCATCCAAAGCGTTCAGAAACTGCTCGTTGTTGTATTCAGCTTCAGCCTGCTCGAGCAACTGATCGTATTCTTTTTGAAGCTCCTCCCGCTCCGCCTTTGTTAAGGTAGCGAGGTAATCGGCTTCTCTGTCAATCATTTGCGATTGCAGAATGGCCTGATCAATCAGGTGTTTTATCTGTGCATTGTTGTAATATACATCCGATATAAAATTATCGACATCGGTGCTGTAAAAAATTTTCAGAACGGTATTTTCTGAAAAAGTTTTGTCGATGCCCGGGATTTCAGTAAACAGATTTATATCGACCGGAAAAGGAGGAAACAACGGATCGGATTGCAAAACGTTACGCGGGACATTTGTGTTCACCACTATTTTCTGCGGAAAATTATCCTCGCGCGCAAAAATCAGTGTGAATTCGTGGTTGTAATTCAACTCCACTTTATAGCGTCCGTTAGAACCGATTCCGTAGTTATCGAGCCGCTGGCCGTCGCGGTACATTTGAATGTAGGCGCCTTCAACCGAACCTTCTTCAACCGTTACAGTGCCCTGAACGGTTAAACCGTTGCTCCGCTGGGCAAACGTTGGCAGGGTCAGTAAAAAAAATAAAATGCCGGTCAGCAATATTTTGATAGTGTTTAACTTCATATACTTCTTCTCCATTAATGGGAAACGAAAATATAAACAAATAATTATTCCTGAAACTTTATTTAACGGTGTATTTTTAACATTTATTTCTGCGATTGTAGCGGTTTTTGAGAGAAATATATTAGTTTTCCGTTTCAATCGACCAAATTAATATTTTTAATGAAACGCGAAGCCAGTCTGTTTGCAGCACTTTTTCCGATTTTATTACTGATTGCATTGTTAACTTTCAATGTTCTTTTTTTTGATGATACACTTTCAGGGGCCAATCAGATTGCATTGATGCTGGCAGCTTCGGTTGCCGGATTAATTGCGCACCGGCTCGGATTTCGCTGGGCAAAAATCAGGGATAAAATTGTTACAACAATTGGCTCGGCCATGCCGTCTATCCTGATTTTGCTTCTAATAGGTTCGCTGGCCGGAACCTGGATGATTAGCGGTGTTGTTCCGGTAATGATTTATTATGGCCTCGACATAATCAATCCAAAATTGTTTTTATTTACGGCCGTAGTTGTAAGCGCCATTGTGAGTGTTGCCACCGGAAGTTCGTGGTCAACCATTGCAACCATTGGTGTGGCTTTGCTTGGAATTGGAAAAGCCATCGGGTTGAGCGAGGCAGTTGTGGCCGGAGCCATCATCAGCGGCGCCTATTTTGGCGATAAAATGTCGCCGCTGAGCGACACCACCAACCTGGCACCGGCGATGGCCGGGACAGATTTATTTACCCACATCAGGTACATGGTTTACACCACTGTTCCGTCGTTGCTAATCTCTCTAATCATATTTCTTGTTATCGGTTTTAATTCCAATTTTTCATTTGCCATGGAAAATGTAGGAACAGTAAAAACTGCTATCGAAGGAACTTTCAATACAAGTCCGCTGCTTTTCCTGGTGCCGATAATCTTATTAACTATTATCATTTTAAAAGTCCCACCACTTCCGGCATTGCTGGCGGGAACACTACTGGGTGGTATTTTCGCAGTAATATTTCAGCCTGAAATTGTTAAAGATGTTGCAGGAATTGCCGAAAACTATACCAAAGCTTCCTACATTTCGATAATGCAGTCGATGTTTGGCGATGTGACACTTGTAACTACCGATGAAAATGTGAACGAATTGCTCAGCACTTCAGGAATGCGCGGGATGCTCGACACAGTTTGGCTGATACTTTCGGCCATGGTTTTTGGAGGAGTGATGGAATCAGCCGGGCTGCTGCAACGCATCACACGGCCCATTGTGAAATATGCAAAAAGTACCGGCAGCCTGGTGGCCTCAACTGTGGGCACCTGTTTGTTTTTCAATACCACGGCAAGTGACCAGTACATTGCAATTGTGGTTCCGGGCCGGATGTACCGGAAAACTTATGAAGAAAAAGGTCTGAAACCCGAGGTTTTAAGCCGAACTTTGGAAGACAGCGGAACCATGACTTCCGTGCTCATCCCCTGGAATACCTGCGGTGCTACGCAATCGCGTGTTTTAGGTGTGGCAACTACCGACTACCTGCCTTATGCTTTTTTCAATATCATCAGTCCGTTTATGACGATTCTTTTTGCGTATCTGAATATTAAAATCAGGAGGTTAACAAAGACTACGGAAAAGAAAGGGGATATAAAAGTGGATTAACCCGTAAAGAAATTATCCTTCAATATTCCAAATTTTACAATGCAAAAAAAACTGCATTCAATCGACGCAAAAAATGCAACGATAAATTTTGAAATGCAACGATTACACTGTATATTCGTTGCAAATAATGCAGCGAATGAACAATTTTATCTATGAACATGACAACTGGCCCAACTTCACCTGGAATTCCGGGGAGATAGTTAATTTGCTCAGTGAAGCAAGAAATCTTCAGGGGC
>DATFJO010000301.1:0-2615 GCA_035269145.1 Tangfeifania sp.
GGATGTATATAAAAAAACCGCGGTTTCCCGCGGTTTTTTAAACACTCTCCTTATTTACTCACTCCTTAGTTCAACACATGCGTGTAATTTTCATTCAATAATTCGGGTAGAAAGCTGGCAATTAATCCTAGCGCCTTTTCGTCATCCACTTTGTTTGGCGTAAGAACTTCCTGTCTTTTTACCTGTTCCTGGTTTAATACCACATCATTAATCTGACGGGGCACACTTCTCCACGAACTCCGAACTTTTTTGGCACCGAAGCCATCGGAAGTGGCTGCATAACTTACTTCAAAAAATTTGGAATGAACTACATATTCTGCGCCTTCCACCGTTTTATGTTTCACTACAGTTACCGGATTTTGGCTGGAATTGTAAGTCAGGGTCCAAACCTTGTCTACTGTTTTTCCGAAATTTAAATCGTCAACCGACTCAATTTCGTAACTTTTAAAATCGGTAACATAACCGTTAGCACTAACTGATGCAGAAATCACTAATAAACAAACAACAAATACTGATACTAATCTCAAGTTTTTCATGGCTTTTAAGAATTTAATTAAAAAAAATTGTTTTCGTTTTCGAATTCATTTGTAGCAATAAGACGACTGAATTACAAAGACGTTTCAGTAAATATTTCTGCTATATAACACATTGACGTTCATCGAATTTACTTGATTGTTAAGATTTAATTCTTTATTTATAGCCATTCTGAATAAATGAAATTAAAAAAGCGGAATTGGTTATAGTTTCGAATATTTTTGCATTTTTAGGTGAAAGGAAATTTCTTTTTACATTTTTAAAAGACTTAAAAACATGGATTTTACTCAATTAATCAATCAACGTTATTCTGTAAGAAAATATAAAGACCAGGCTGTAGAAAATGAAAAACTGCTTCAGGTACTGGAGGCAGCACGAATGGCCCCCACGGCCGTTAATTTTCAGCCATTCCTTCTTTTGGTTTTCCGGGAGAAAGAAAAACGCGAACGTATAATAGAAAGTTACCAGCGCGACTGGATAAAAAGTGCACCTGTAATAATTCTTGCATGTGCCGACCATTCGCAATCTTGGAAAAGAAGTTCCGATGGAAAGGATTCTGCTGATATCGATGTGGCTATTGCAGTTGACCACATGACTTTACAGGCCACTGAACTGGGACTCGGAACTTGTTGGGTGTGTAATTTTGATGCCCAAACATGCGCCGAAATCCTTGAACTGCCACCCCACATTGAACCACTGGTGATGCTGCCGCTTGGATATCCGGCGGACCAGGCGCGTGATAAAAAACGAAAAGAGTTAAATGAAATCGTTCACTGGGAAAAATTTCAAGGTCAAATTACTTCCTGATTTCCGTTAAATAAGTTTCCAGACGGTTCATTCCTTCCTCAATATTTTCGAGCGAGTTGGCATAGGAAAACCGCAGAAATCCTTCTCCGTTTTCACCAAAATCGATTCCGGGTGTCACTCCCACTTTTGCTTTTTCGAGAATGTCGAAGGCCAGTTTATAACTGTCATTTGAAAGGTGCCTTGCATTCACAAAAACATAAAATGCACCGGTTGGAATTGCCTTAATATTGAATCCCATTTTTTGCAATCGCTCCACCATGTATTTACGGCGCTTGTTGTAGATTTCTTTCATTCGCCCGACATCTGATGCTGCTGAACGAAGCGCTTCAATTCCCGCGCGTTGCACGGTGGAACTCGCACAAATAAACAGGTTCTGTTGCAACTTTTGCATGGGGCGAATATATTCTTTCGGCGCGATAACATATCCCAGCCGCAATCCCGTCATCGCAAATAATTTGGAAAATCTGTTCAACACAAACGTATTTTCTGAATATTCAAGCATTGAGTGGGCGGGGTTTTCGTAAACCAGCCCGTGGTAAATTTCGTCGGAAATGACCGGAATATTGATCTTTGCAATTTCCTGCATTACTTCGGGCGACAATAAATTGCCGGTCGGATTCATCGGACTGTTTATCATGATAGCCCTGGTTTTTTCTGAAATCCGTTTACAAATTTCTTCAGGCCGGTATTGAAAACCGTCCTCTTCAAAAACAGGTACTTTTACTGCTTTTGCCTGAAGAAAACGAATAAAATTAGGGTAACATGCGTATCCGGGGTCAGATAAAATAACTTCATCGCCCTGGTTACACAGCACACCCAGTGTGAGCAAAATGGCAGGAGAACTTCCCGAAGTTACAATTATTTGATCCGGAGAAACCTGAACATTGTAATTCTGCAAATAACTGCCGGCAATTTCTTCGCGCAGCTCCGGGTCACCAAGACTGTGTGTATAATGTGTTCGTTGTTCAGAAAAAGCTTTTTGGATGGCATCTGAAACACAGGTGGGCACCGGAAAATCGGGCTCTCCTACTTCCAGATGAATCACTTTTTCACCACGACGCTCCATTTCTGCTGCTTTTTCAAGCACTTCCATTACAATGAATGGTGAAATATGTTGTGCCCTTTCTGCAATCATAAGTTTGATTTTTCATTAGCAAGCTAAAATAATGAAATAAGTTCCAAATTCATTCAATTATGAACGCCGAATCACAGTATATATCAAAATGAATTTCAGGCAGCTGAAAAACCAGTTGAAAAACAAATTATTTTTAACT
>DATFJO010000302.1:0-2731 GCA_035269145.1 Tangfeifania sp.
CTGTCGACCGACCCGGACGCACGAGGCGATTACGGACCATACACCCCGGGATTTGTAAATATCCCCTATAATGATTTGGAAAGGCTTGAAAAGGAACTGAAAGATCCGAACGTTGCAGGATTTCTGGTTGAACCAATCCAGGCAGAAGCCGGGGTTTATGTTCCGGAAGACGGTTACCTGAAAAAAGCTTCAGAATTGTGTAAAAAATACAACGTACTTTTTGTGGCCGACGAAATTCAAACCGGCCTTGGGCGTACCGGCAAAATGCTGGCCTGCGATCACGAAAATGTTCGTCCGGATATCCTTGTTTTGGGGAAAGCGCTCTCGGGTGGCGTTTATCCGGTTTCCTGCGTTTTGGCAGACGATGAAGTAATGCTCACCGTAAAACCAGGAGAACATGGAAGTACCTACGGCGGAAATCCGGTTGCTGCAAAAGTAGCGATGGAAGCCCTCGATGTGTTGCAGGAAGAAAAACTGGCTGATAATGCATTGCGAATGGGTGAAATTTTCCGTAAAGAAATGCGCTCGATTCAGTCGGAAATGATTGAGATTGTCAGGGGAAAAGGGCTGCTGAATGCCGTAGCCATTAAACCCACCCAGGGAAAAAGTGCGTGGGATGTTTGTTTGGCCATGAAAGAAAACGGGCTGATTGCCAAACCAACACATGAAAACATCATCCGTTTTACTCCGCCGCTTGTAATTACCGAAGACCAAATGATGGAAGCCATCGGTATCATCAAAAAGACATTTAAAGAATTGGGAATTTAAAAATCAAAGGGCTGCAAATTGCAGCCCTTTTTTAATGTTTATTCTTTTTTAGCGTATCGGTATTGACCAATTACCCGCTTGCGCACCACATCGTAATCGCGCTGATAACTGATTACAGAAACGCCTTCATTCATATACCCGCCAAAGGCCGAAACTTTTTCAAACCGATAATTTCCCTGAATCAATTCAGCCGGATTGTAAGGCAGGCAACCTTCAAAATCTTTTCCGTAATTATATATGGCGCTCAGAAAATAGAATGCGACATCGTATCCCTGAAAACCGAAATTAGTGGGCTCTGTGTAAAAGTTATCTTTAAACTTTGCAATAAATTCAATAGTTACAGGGTCGTTGTAATCAATGTAATAGGGGTCGATGTAATGAAGTTTCAGATTGAAATAGTATTCCAAATCAATGCTGCTAAACTGCTCATAACGATTAAAGCCGATTAAAGTGATGGAATAATCATCGGCCAGGTTATTAATGTTTGAAAGCGCCACACTCAACTCGCCTTCGTTTAGCGATGGCACAAATACAACGTTTTCTTTTGTGCGGGATAAAATCCGGCGAAATCCGAATGGCCCCTCTTCGTCAAAATTGTAGATGTTAAAATCAACACCAAAAGACTGCCCCCAATAACCCGACTGGTAGAGCTTTTCTCTGGTAAGTCCTACAACCTTTTCTCCCAAATCATTGCCGGAACCGCCGGTTTCGAAAACAATAAAGTTGCTGTTAAAATACTCTTCAGCAACAAGTTCTGCCGTTTTCATTGCGAGGTAATCGCGCGAAGGATTGACCTGGTATAAATAAGGATTGCTGCCAAGTTTTGCCGATTGAGGCGCCAGTGGTGAAACCATCGGGATTCTCATTTTTGATGAAATTTCACTCACTTCCTGCTGAACATCCGGATAAACGGGACCGATTATTAAATCGGTTTCCATGAATTCTTCCGAATAAATAAACTTCCTTATGGAATCCCGGCTTTGCTGAGTATCGTAAACATTCAGTCTTAAATTCATTCCTGCTTGCTGCATTGAATCAACGGCTATCAGCAAACCTTCGTAAAACTGAAGAAAATTTTCACTGTTCCGGTAAAAGCCATGAAACATTTCTTTGGTTAGTTCCTGTTCGATCAGGGTATCACTTTCAGTCAAAAATTCCTCTTCTTCAATTATTTCGTTATTAAAGGCAGTTTCTTCGGTTAGTAAAGAATCAGGTAAAATAAGTTCGCGGTTCAGGGTGTCGTTCGCAAGTGTAAAGAGTGGTAAAAAAAGTGCAACATCGTAAACCTGGGTATCAAAAAACCGGTTGTTGCGCGGCTGACACTGGTCGGGAACGGTAACAGGAATTTCAATTTCGTAGTAATCACTTTCAAACTCAGGTATTTCACTTGCTATCGAGTCATCAGCCGGTTCAATTTCTTCCATAAAATTTACAATCTCCTCATCCGGTTTTCTCGGAATCAAAATGGTTTCCCCCTTCACAAGATTTCTTTTTTCGAGCACCGGATTAAATTGCTTAATTTCCGGAATCGTGAGATCATATTCACGCGCCAGCCCGTAAAGTGTTTCTCCCTGCCTTACCAAATGTTCTGTAAATGCTTCTTTATTGACAGGTTCCGGCCGTTTCATATCTTCTTCCTCCACCGGAATTTTTATGGTAACACCTGCAGGAAAACCGGATTCCAAAACCGGATTGATCCTTTTCAGTTTCTGCTCCGAAACATCGTATTTGCGGGTGAGTCCGTAAAGTGTTTCACCCGAAACAATGGTGTGCTCAAAATAATTTCCCACCGTGGTTTCCAAATCGGTTATTGTTTCTGATTCATCTGCCGGCTCATCTGCCCGAACGGGCTGATCCTCTGCAGTTTTCCTTTCGGCACTTTTCGGCAAATAAATAATACTTCCGGCTTTCAGGTCGCGAGCTCCCGGGTTGTAAAACAAAATTTCACTTTCTGAAACACTGT
>DATFJO010000303.1:0-5860 GCA_035269145.1 Tangfeifania sp.
TGCCTATCATGGGTCAGATAATAATGTTTTCTACATTAAAAATTTCAGACTTGCCGAAGGGGGTGTAAAATACTACGACCGTTTTTTGCAGGATGGAAAAATCGTTGCCAATGGCATTCGCTTCGACGTAAACAAAGCAACTTTACGACCCGAATCAATGGGTGTGATTAATGAAATAGCTGCATTAATGAAAGACCATCCTGAAGTTAATTTCAGTGTGGAAGGGCACACCGACAGCGATGGCGAAGATGCTTCGAACCAAACTCTTTCTGAACAGCGTGCAGCAACCGTGGTTTCAACCCTTGTTACAATGGATATTGATTCAAACCGGCTTACTTCGAAAGGCTGGGGTGAAAGTAAACCCATGGATACCAACGACACGCCTGAAGGAAAAGCCAATAACCGGAGAGTGGAATTCGTAAAGAAGTGAGAGCAAAGCAAGGCACGGTTGAGCTTTGCCGAAAAGGAACTTGAAAATGGCAACCAGGGAAAAAATTAACATTTCAGTTGGATTAGGACACTTATGGAAAAATAATAAACATCACTGAAAATGAAAAGAAAGATAGAATTCACAGTTATTTTTTTAATAACCTCGTTGCCTTTTACATTGCCGGGACAAGAGCCATTCAAAGCTGAAATGGTAAATGTAAAGCAGGGAACCAAAGAAATTTACCAGGTTCAGTCGAATGGCGAAAAGTACCGATATGATTTTGAAATGGGAGGAGAGAAAGGGATTGTAATTGTGGATCCCACACAGGGCAAAACGGCCATTCTGTTTCCTTCTGAAAAATTTGTTCATTTCGCCGAAACATCATCTATGGTAAGCCGTTCGAATGACCCGGTTCAGGCGGTTATGACTTTAAAAGACAGGTACATCGAAAAAAGCCTGGGGCAGGAAAAAGTAGCTGGCTATGATTGCGCTAAAACAGAATTATACGCCACCGACAAAAAAGTTTTTACGGTTTGGTTTTCAGAAAAACTGAATTTCCCGCTGAAAATACAAAGTCATATTGGGAAAGATACATACATGGAGTTATATGATGTTGAAGTCCAAAATATATCCCCCGCGGTTTTTAAAATTCCGGGAAGTTATACTGAAGTTGACGACAGGATGCGACCCATTATTCCAGAACCACCTGCCCCGGAAACATGGAATACCATTGAAATTGATTTGCCTTTTAATAAGGAATATTCAAGGGGAGATCTTATTCGGTTCAAAGTGCCTGAAACAAAAAATTATGTTTTTTCCCTGACAAACAACACAGTCGACCCGGCCAAAATTATCAGGAAGACATTCAGGGATGGGAAAGAGTTACCTAACAACGAACAAGGACCTTTAAAATATCGTACCAAAAGACTTTTCGCCAATGAATCATCCAAAGATACTTACAGCTGGAAAAACGGTGATACCAAAATTCTGGAAGTACATGAGGGGATATTAATCATAGAAATTAAAGCTGAGAACAAATAATTCAAGCCAAATTATTATGAAAACAAAAATTTACAAGAACAGAAAAATTCTAAACTAAAAAAACACCTATTTCTGCCTGAAATAAACCTGAATGGGCACCCCGGTAAACTCGAAATTTTCACGAATTTTATTTTCGATGTAGCGCCGGTACGGAGCTTTAATGTATTGCGGGAGATTGGCAAACAACGCAAACGATGGTGTTACAGATGGCAACTGTGTGACATATTTTATCCGAATAAATTTCCCTTTCACCGAAGGTGGCGGATATTTTTCGATGGCTTCTAACAGCACATCGTTGAGTGCAGATGTTTTTATCCGCTTTTTGCGGTTTTTGTAAACATTGATGGCTGTTTCGAGTGCACGGTGAACCCGCTGTTTGGTTTTTGCTGAAATAAACAGGATGGGAACATCAATAAACGGGGCAATCCGTTCACGAATTTGTTCTTCCACTTTCCGGGTGGAATAGCCATCTTTTTCAATAATATCCCATTTGTTTACCAGGATTACTACTCCTTTTTTATTTCGGACAATCAGATTGAAAACATTCACATCCTGGGCTTCCATTCCGCGTGTGGCATCGATGAGCAGCAAACAAACATCCGATTTTTCGATGGTGCGCACCGACCGCAGGACAGAATAAAATTCGATATCTTCGTGGACTTTGCCTTTTTTGCGCAAACCGGCGGTGTCGATGATTTCAAATTCGTAGCCAAATTTATTGTAGCGCGTGTGAATGGAATCGCGGGTGGTTCCGGCTACATCGGTTACAATGTAACGCTCTTCCCCAAGAAGTGTGTTGATAAAGGAAGATTTACCCACATTTGGCCGGCCTACTACCGAAAGATAAGGCACTTCGTGTTCTTCTTCTTCAGATTCAGAAGTAAAGTCGAAAGTTTCAATTACCTGGTCGAGCAAATCGCCGGTTCCGCTTCCGGTCATCGAGGAGATGCAAAATATTTCGCCCAGTCCCAGTCCGTAAAACTCCTGTGCATCCAGAATTCGCTGGTTGTTGTCTACTTTGTTTACAGCAATTATTACTTTTTTTCGGGTTTTGCGCAAAATCTGGGCAATGGCATCGTCCAGGTCGGTGATGCCTGATTCCACGTCAACTACAAAAAGAATAACATCGGCTTCTTCAATGGCCAGATGCACCTGTTTGTTGATTTCAGCTTCAAACACATCGTCTGAATTAACGACATAACCGCCGGTGTCGATTACGGAAAATACTTTCCCGTTCCATTCGGCTTTTCCGTAATTGCGGTCGCGTGTAACCCCCGACACTTCGTCGACAATTGCCTCGCGTGATTCTGTGAGGCGGTTAAAAAAAGTTGATTTCCCTACATTGGGGCGACCTACTATGGCTAATATTTTGTTGCTCATTTTTTTCTTTTTAAAATTGATTTTCCAGCGATTCACTCGTCGAATCGAATGAATGAATCTGTAAGCTGAGACTGGTAACTGCGACTTATTAATACGCCTCGTACCCGAAATTTTTCAAAGTCCGGTCTTTATTCCTCCAGTCTTTTGCGACTTTCACAAATAACTGCAAAAATATTTTCTTGCTGAAAAATTCTTCTGCATCCCGCCGTGCTTCTGTTCCCACTCTTTTAATCATTTTGCCCTCTTTCCCAATTATAATTCCTTTCTGGCTGTCGCGCGAAACATAAATTATGGCCCTGATATCTATGATGTTGTCTTTCTCTTTAAACTCTTCCACTTCCACTTCCACTGAATACGGGACCTCTTTCTCATAGGTCAGCAAAATTTTTTCACGGATTATTTCCTGCATAAAAAAACGTTCGCTTCGGTCGGTAAGCTGGTCTTTTTCAAAAAACGGCGGGCTCTCGGGGAGCAGCTCGAGAATGCGATCGAAAATGGGTTCGATATTAAAACGCTCTTTTGCTGAAACCGGGAAAACATCGGCACCCGGAAAAACTTCGCTCCAGTAATCGAATAAACGGGTTACCTCTTTCTGGTCCGACAAATCAATTTTGTTGATCAGCACAATCACAGGCATGTTCGATTTGCGGATGCGCTCAATGTATTCCGGGTTTTTATCGGGTTTTTCAACTACATCGGTCACAAATAAAATTACGTCGGCATCTGTAAGTGCGATGTCCACAAACTTCATCATGCTTTCCTGCAGTTTATAGCCGGGTTTCAAAATTCCGGGTGTATCGGAATAAACCACCTGAAAATCTTCGCCGTTCACAATTCCTTTTATACGGTGACGGGTTGTCTGCATTTTCTTGGTTATAATCGACAATTTTTCGCCAACCATTGCATTCATGATAGTCGATTTTCCAACATTTGGGTTTCCGATAATATTTACAAATCCTGCTTTGTGCGCCATATTTCTACCTTACAATTCGTTCAGTCCTAAAAAAAATACCCCATTTCTTTTAACTTTTATATCTCTGTTTTAAAAGAATAGGGATGATTATATACAATTCACTAAAAATCAGCGCAAAGATAATTGAATTGTATTACCTGTAATGAAATAACCAAAATAGATTTAACGAAAGAAAAATACAGACTGATATGAACGCTGTTTTTTACCTGTTAAAAGATTTTAAAAACAGGTGCCGGAGCATTGCATTGTTTGCCTTCTCGGCTTTTTTTATTAATTTCAAAACAATCGGATAAATAATTTGAAAAGTTACACAAATGAAAGCAACACGATTAGATAAAATAGCAATCAATGTTCATGCCCGCAGAATTCTTTTAACCATTTTGGAAGAAAACCCGGAGCTGGAAAAAATTCTGCGCAATGCAAAAGATGAGAGCGAGGCAATGGAATCGGTTAAAGAATGGATTCTGCCGATGCTCAAAAAAAATCCCGATGCAGAAACTTTTTATTACAGGGAAGAACACAGTCATGAACTGTTCAGAAAACTGAACTGGGAAGATTTTGCTGCCATTCGCATTCTCGATTATATTGAACACGCAGGCGAGGCCTATGCCGACCAGAATATTCACGGCGAAATGGCGGTAACCAATCCGTTTAAAATGATGTGGCTCGCTACAAATCATGGAATTGGCGGAGCGAAACCTGAATTTTTTCAGGATATGCTTCAATTGTTTCGTCAGCTCAACGGAAAACTGAAACCCGAGATTCCATCGAAACGGCAGGTAAAAAAGTGGATGGACAGGTACCCGGCCGGTATTGAACCAAAAATTATTGGACTGCGCAAACAAAACCGCGAAAGGATAATCAGAATTATTATTGAAAAAATTGAAAATAGCGAAATTGCAGACAGCCGCTACAAATTTGAACCGGAGTGGACACAGGAAGAGAAGGAAGCAAAAATGCAGGAGTGGTGGAAGGAAAGTCGTTTTCACCTGAAATTTGCCGTCCGTTCCGCCGATTTACTGAATGAAATGCTCGACTACTCGCTCGACCCCGACACGATGGATATTTTGTACGATGCCGAACAAAAAGGCATTCCTTTTTTTGTAAATCCCTACTATTTGTCGTTGCTCAATGTTCAAACTCCCGGATTTGCCGTTGGCGGCGATTTGGCTATCCGCTGTTACATTGTATACAGCAGGCAACTGGTTGAAGAATTCGGAAAAATCAATGCCTGGGAAAAAGAGGATATAGTAAAACCGGGAAAACCGAATGCCGCAGGCTGGTTATTGCCGTCGTCGCACAATATTCACAGGCGTTACCCGGAGGTGGCAATCTTTGTTCCCGACACAGTTGGCCGGGCTTGCGGCGGTTTGTGTGCAAGCTGCCAGCGAATGTACGAATTTCAGAACGGGCACTTTAATTTTAACCTTAAGAAACTGAAACCGGAAAAATCGTGGAGCGAACGTATGCCGCTGCTGCTGGAATATTTTAAAGACGATGCCCAGTTGCGCGATATCCTGATTACCGGCGGCGATGCCCTGATGAGTACAGATAAAAGTCTGAAAAACATTCTGGATGAAGTATATAAAATGGCGCTGCGCAAGAAGGAAGAAAACAAGCAGCGACCGGAAGGCGAAAAATATGCCGAAATTTTGAGAATCAGGTTGGGAACCCGCCTGCCAGCCTATATCCCGCAACGTATAACTCCTGAACTTTCAGCTATTTTGGCTGATTTTAAAAAGAAAGCCAGTAAAATTGGTGTGAAGCAGTTTGTGATTCAAACCCATTTTGAATCGCCTATGGAAATTACACCCGAAGCACGGCAGGCAGTTAAACTTTTTTTGAAAGCCGGCTGGGTGGTTACCAACCAACTCGTGTTCACGGCTCCGGCATCACGGCGCGGACATACATCAAAACTCCGCAAAATATTAAATGACATCGGAATTTTGACTTACTATACATTTACCGTGAAAGGTTTCAAGGAAAACAGCGCCAATTTTACGCCCAATGCACGTGCGGTACAGGAAGAAATTGAA
>DATFJO010000304.1:0-7198 GCA_035269145.1 Tangfeifania sp.
GATTTAAACAATGCATACGAATGGGTAAATTACAATACCGAACAAAACCAGTCGGCATCCCGGCAATTGCAGATAAACCTGGCTGTTTCGCGAAATATATTGCTGCCCGGAATCGAAAACTGGGTGTTGGCGCCGGTGCAGGAATTTTCATTTGCCAGAAATAATCCGGCCACCGGTGAATCAAGTTCCTTCGGATTTATTTCTCCCGGTTTTCAGCTGGTTTCGCCGCATGTGAAGTTTGAAACGCTTTACCAAATACCCATCAATTCATCAAAAACTGCGTTGGATTACGGCGGCCGGTTAATTCTGGGATTGCGGTTTATGTTCTGAAAATATGACTTTTTAGAAAAATGCTATATTTGCATTTCGATGATTAAAAAAGGGCTCAACATATTAATCGTGACACTCACCGGCATGTTATTGCTGGCACATGCCGTTGTGCCCCATCATCATCATAACCTGCAGGTGTGTGTAGTTGATATTCATTCCGGTCACAAAGATGCCGCGCATGATCATTCCTGCAACAACGAAAATCATCAACACGATCACGATGCGGATGATTTATCCTGCATCCTCGAAAAAATTGTAATGTTCCGTCCTGGTCAATCAGAACAGGAGGGTAAATTTGTTTTGTCACCGGATAACGAAACAAATTCCTTTTTTGTAATCCTTTTTTCCAACCCGGGAAAGAACGAATTTTATTCAACAGAATTAAAAAATACCTCTCCGCCTGATATTGAAAAGACTTACGCTAATCAGGCGCCCAGAATATTCGGATTACGTGCACCTCCAGCTGTTTAAATGATTCTAAAATTGATTGACACGGCAATTTTCCGTTGCTCGTGTGATTTATTTATTCATTTCATTTAAACATTTTAGCACAAATTTCAATGAATACGAAAATATTTTTTATTGTGGTTCTCGCTTTTATTTATGCGGCCTGCGGGCACAGCCACGATTCAACATCGCACGATCATGATGAAAACCATGAACATGCGGAAGAAACAACCTCCGCAGAACACATTCACACAAATGATGAGGAGCACGATCACGATACTGAAACGGAACACGCTCATGAACATGCAGATGAGGATGCTGATGACGCGCATGTGCAAGAATCAGCAGAGGAACATGCTCATGAAGATGAGTCAGCAAACGATCATGCGATAGAAGAAGATGCCCATGGTCATGGAGAAGCAGCAATTCAACTTATTGAATACACCGAAAATTTTGAGCTTTTTGCGGAAGCAGATCCATTTGTCGCCGGGCACCAATCAAACATACTGGCTCATTTTACCCTTCTGCCTGCTTTTGAGCCTCTGAAGGAAGGAGAAGTAACAGCTCGTCTGATTGCCGGCGGAAACAGCACAGTTCAAACATTGGAACAACCGACGCGAACCGGTATTTACAGTTTTTCCATCAAGCCGCAGAATGCAGGTCCGGCGGAACTGATTTTTGAAATCAACCGGAATGGCACGGTTTCCGAAATTCACATTCATGATTTAACGGTTTATGCAGATGAACATGACGCTGCTCATGCAGCAGACGAAACGGAAGCATCATCATTAAATACGGTGGTTTTCACAAAAGAGCAGTCGTGGAAAATCCATTTTGCCACCGAACCGGTGCAGACCGGACCGTTTGGAGAAGTCATTAAAACTTCTGCGCTGGTGCAGTCTGCCCCGGGCGACGAAATTCAAATTTCAGCAAAAACAAACGGGATTGTACAGTTTACCGGAAACGAACTGGTGGAAGGACAACGTGTTACAAACCGCCGGTCGCTATTTACCATCTCCGGCAGCGGACTGGCGGAAGATAACCTGGAAGTCCGGTTCACCGAGGCTCGAAACAATTTTGAACAGGCAAAAGCCGATTACGAGCGGGCGCAGGAACTGGCTAAGGATAAAATCGTTTCGCAAAAAGCCCTGCTCGAGGCAAAAAAACAATATGAAAATGCGTTTGCGGTTTACGAAAATCTCAGAGATAATTTCAACAATACCGGCCAGACAGTTATCAGCCCGATGAACGGTTTTGTAAAACAATTGTCGGTGCAAAACGGCGAATACGTGGTGGCCGGACAGCCACTGGTAACCGTTTCACAAAACGAAAACCTGATGTTGCATGCCGAAGTGCAGCAAAAATATTTACCGGTGCTTGGCGCCATTCATTCTGCGAATATTCGCAACATGCACAATAAGGAAACTTACACACTCGACGAATTGAACGGCAAAATCGTCTCCTGGGGCCGGACGGCAAATCAAAACAATTATATGTTGCCGGTAAATCTGCAAATCGATAACAAAGGCAGTTTTGTTCCCGGCGGGTTTGTCGAGTTGTATTTGCAGACAATTACCAACGCGCGGGCTGTAACTGTTCCCAACTCTGCGCTGCTGGAAGAACAGGGTAACTTTTTTGTGTTGGTGCAGTTGAACCCCGAACTTTTCGAAAAACGCGAGGTGAGAACCGGGGCGTCCGATGGATTGCGCACAGAAATCACCAGCGGATTAAAGGGTGATGAACGTGTTATTACAGAGGGTGCTGTTATGGTAAAACTGGCACAATCTACCGGTACGTTGGATGCTCATTCAGGTCATGTTCATTAAAAGGAGGCGCTATGTTAAATAATCTGATAAAATTATCTTTACGCAATAAATACATTGTGCTGTTTGCTACGCTTTTCCTGATTATCATCGGGGTGCGCACAGCACGAAACATGGATGTCGATGTTTTTCCCGACCTTACCGCACCCACGGTAGTAGTGATGACCGATGCACACGGAATGGCAGCCGAAGAAGTGGAAAGGCTGGTAACCTATCCCATTGAAACCGCTGTAAATGGCGGTACAAATGTGCGGAGGGTCCGCTCGGCATCGTCACAGGGATTTTCATTCGTGTGGGTGGAATTCGACTGGGGAACCGACATCTACAAAGCACGGCAAATTGTTAGCGAAAAGCTGATAACCGTTGCATCCGAAATGCCGCTGGGTATTGATCAGCCAATGCTTGCACCGCAATCGAGTGTAATGGGCGAAATCTTTTTCATTGGAATGCAGGCCGACAGCACCAGTTTGATGGAATTGCGAACCCTGGCCGAATGGGAACTTAAACCGCTTATTCTGGCAACTGGCGGGGTTTCGCAGGTTACCATTATCGGTGGTGATTACAAGCAATACCATGTTTTGGCCGATCCGCAACTGATGAAATATTACGGCGTTTCGTTGCACGAGTTGGGCGATATTGTCAGGGGAATCACTCAAAATTCTTCAGGAGGCGTGCTGCGCCAGTACGGAAATGAGTATGTGGTTCGTGGTATCGGCCGCACATCCAAACTGGAAGAACTGGGTAATTCGTACATCAAATCGGTGAACGGCAAACCAATTCGGGTGCGCGATGTTTCCGAAGTGAAAATCGACAGCGCCGTAAAAATGGGTTACGCCTCGGAAAATGCCAAACCTTCCATCATCATTTCAGTTTCCAAACAGCCGGAAACCAACACACTGGCCATTACCGAGCGTATTGAGGAAAACCTCAAGGAGCTTGAAAGATCGCTGCCACCTGATGTGAGAATCGACACCGAAATTTTCCGGCAGGCCGATTTCATCGAATCTTCAGTTAATAATGTGCAGGATGCGCTCATCGACGGGTCAATTTTTGTGGTCATCATTCTCTTTCTTTTTCTTGGAAGTTTTCGCACTACTGTTATTTCGTTGATTGCCATTCCGGTCTCACTGATTTGCGCCATTATTGGTCTTGATCTTTTGGGCCTAAACATCAATACAATGAGTCTGGGAGGTATGGCAATTGCCATTGGATCGCTCGTTGATGATGCCATTATTGACGTGGAAAACGTGTACAAACGGTTGCGGCAAAACCAGATGAAAGCACCGGAAAAGCAAGAGTCATCTTTTACCGTGGTTTTTGAGGCATCGAAAGAAATACGCGCTTCCATTTTTAATGCCACCATGATTATTATCGTCGCTTTTCTGCCCCTCTTTTTCCTTTCGGGAATGGAAGGCCGGATGCTGAAACCGCTGGGAATTGCATTTATCGTTTCGCTGTTTGCATCGCTTGTTGTGGCCATGACACTCACTCCGCTGCTCACAAAAATGATGCTCACCGATGAAAAATACCTCAAACGAAATCAGAAAGACAAATGGGTAGCGCGTCAATTGAAATACCATTACGAAAAAGCGCTGAAGTGGAGCCTGAAATATAAAACGGTAATTATTTTGCCTACAATTGCAATCTTTATAATTACACTTTTTGTTTTCTCTGGCCTGGGTCGCAGCTTTTTGCCCGAGTTTAATGAAGGTGCACTCACCCTTTCAGTAATAACCAAACCGGGGACGTCGCTCGAGGAGAGCAATCGTATCGGAAATTTAGTGGAAGAAGAAATCCTGCAAATTCCCGAAGTATTGTCCACAGCCCGCCGCACCGGACGTGGCGAGCTCGACGAACATTCACAAACCACCAACAGCGCCGAAATCGATGTAAATTTCGATTTGGGTGAACGGCCGCAGGAAGAATTCATGGCCGATGTGCGCCAAACACTGGCCGCAATTCCCGGCATCGCTTTTACAGTAGGGCAACCACTGGGGCACCGCATTGATCACATGCTCTCCGGAACGCGTGCCAATATTGCCATCAAACTTTTTGGCACCGACCTTAACAGAATGTTTTTGGTGGGCAACCAAATTAAAAATTCAATTATCGATGTGGAAGGTTTGGTGGATGTAAATGTGGATCAGCAAATTCAAATTCCGCAGATTCAAATCCGCCCCAATCGCGACTTACTGGCGAGTTACGGAATTTCAACCGGCCATTTTAATGAGTTTGTGGAACTTGCATTCAGCAACGAAAAACTGGCAGATGTGTACGAAGGCCAGCGCAGTTTCGGACTGGTACTTAAACTCGATGAAGATTACACCGAAACCATCGAAGGCATCCGTTCAGCACTTATCGACACCGAAAACGGCACGAAAATTCCGCTCCACCAGGTTGCCGATGTTGTTTCGGTATCCGGACCAAGTTCCATCAGCCGCGAAAACGTGCAGCGTAAAATTGTGGTGTCGGCAAATGTTGCGGAACGTGATTTACACAGTGTGGTCAACGATATCCGGCAACGCATCGAAAGCGATATCGATCTTCCCGAAGGTTACCGCGTGGAGTACGGCGGACAATTCGAAAGTGAAGCAAAAGCCTCGCGCACATTGTTGCTCGCTTCCCTCCTGGCCATTATCGTCATTTTCGTTCTGCTCTACCAGGAGTTCCGCGATTTCAAACTGGCGGCAATCATTTTGGTCAATCTGCCACTGGCGCTCATTGGCGGCGTGTTTGCCATTTATTTTACTTCCGGCATTCTCAGCATTCCGGCCATCATCGGGTTTATTACACTGTTTGGCATTGCCACGCGCAACGGAATCCTGCTCATCTCAAATTACCAAAGTTTGCAGGCGCAAAATTACTCTACCTACAACACGGTAATTAGCGGATCAACCGACCGGCTCAATGCCATTTTAATGACTGCTTTAACAGCAGCGCTGGCACTAATTCCACTGGCTTTTCGCGGTAATTTGTCGGGCAACGAAATCCAAAGTCCCATGGCAAAAGTTATTCTTGGCGGATTGCTTACTTCCACGTTGCTTAACATTTTTGTGGTGCCCATTATTTACAGCACCCTCGAAAAACGGAAACAAAACAAAGCAAAAAATGGAAACAACAAATAAGATGAAACAAATAATAATAATCATATTCATTGTAATACTTTTCGCCGCCGGCGTTCGAGCGCAAACCATCGAAACGGTGCTGGAGCTGGTGGAACAAAACAACACCACCCTGGCGGCTCTGCGCAAACAAACCGATGCCGAAAAAATCGGCAACAATACCGGCATCTATCTTGAAAATCCCGAGGCTGAGTTTCACTATCTCTGGGGAACACCTTCAGCAATTGGAAACCGGCAGGATTTCAGCATATCGCAATCCTTCGATTTTCCAACGGCATACAGCTACAAAAATCAGATTTCCGAAATCAGCAACGTCCAGGCAGAACTGCAGTACGTAAAGCAACAGAAGGAAATCATGCTGGAAACCAAATTGTTGCTGTATGATTTAATCTACCTGAATGCATTAAATTCAGAATTGACAAAACGGGCAGAACATGCCTCCACCATTGCTAACTCATACAATGCACGTTTCGAAGCCGGTGATGCAAATATCCTGGAATACAACAAGTCAAAAATAAACCTGCTGAATGCAGAAAAAAAGCTCGAAGCAGTTGAAGTGGAGCGAGTGGCCCTGCTTTCGGAACTGAAAGGATTAAATGGCGGCGAATTCATCAACTTTACCGACAGTACTTTTTCACCGGCAAACCTGCCCGCCAATTTCGAGCAATGGTATGCAGTAGCCGGGGAGAACAACCCGGTGCTCAACTGGCTGAAACAGGAAATTGAAAAAAGCAGCAAGCAGGTAAAACTGGAAAAAGCGCTGAGCCTGCCCAAATTTAAAGGCGGCTACATGAGCGAAAAAGTAATGGACGAAAAATTTCGGGGAATTGCATTTGGTTTATCCATTCCCCTTTGGCAGGACAAAAACAAGGTAAAATACGCCAAAGCAAAAAAAGAAGCGGTTGAAAGTGAAGTTTTCAATACCCAATTGCAATTTTACAACCGCTTGCAAACACTTTATGCACAGGCCGCCGGACTGCAAAAAAATGTAAGTGACTACCGTGCAGAACTGGAACCGCTCGACCATTCCGATCTGCTTTTAAAAGCTCTCGATGCCGGCGAAATCACATTAATTGATTACATCATGGAACTCACCATTTACTACGAAAGCATGAACAAACTGCTCGAACTGGAACGTGACATGAAAAAATCAGTTGCACGATTAAAACAGTATTTGTAGCCGTTGCTTGCAGAACATCAGCAAGTTTCTGATAATGAAATTAAAGTTTAATCAGAAAAATTCATAAATTTTTTCTGACGATTAAGTCATAGTGCAATTTTGTGTTCATTTTCATTCCCAAATTCGGCCAGGGATAAATCGGGGTTTTCCACTTTACTTCCCTCATTCTATAACACATTCACATGAAAAAGCGAAGTGGAGTTAAATGAATAAAACGGATTAAGATTATAAAAAAGACAAAAGGGTACGATAATTGCAAAAACAATGTCAGCAATTCAGTTTCTTTCAACAATCAC
>DATFJO010000305.1:0-11616 GCA_035269145.1 Tangfeifania sp.
TAGTTAAAGAATTCGGACAAATAGATGCCCTGGTAAACAATGCCGGAATTACAAAAGATACCCTGCTGATGCGCATGACCGAAGAACAGTGGGATGCGGTAATAAAAGTCAACCTGAAATCAGTTTTTAATTTTACAAAAGCCGCACAACGGACAATGTTGAAACAACGTTCGGGTTCTATTATCAACCTGAGTTCTGTGGTAGGTGTGAGCGGAAATGCCGGGCAAAGCAACTACTCAGCGTCCAAAGCCGGAATCATCGGGTTTACCAAGTCAGTTGCCCGCGAACTGGGTTCCCGCGGTGTTCGCTCCAATGCCATCGCACCCGGATTTATTATTACTGAAATGACAGGAAAAATCCCGGAAGATGCGCGCAAAGCCTGGGAAGCTTCCATTCCATTGAAACGCGGAGGAACACCTGAAGAGGTAGCCGGAGTTGCACTTTTCCTCGCATCCGATTTGTCGGCGTATGTCAGCGGGCAGGTTATCCAGGTTTGTGGAGCCATGAACACCTGACAAGGAAATTCAATCTGAATAATTCACGAATTTAATATATGAATAAAAGAGCAGGTATTTATTCGAATACTTGCTCTTTTATTTGAATAGTTTATTTTGCAGATTTTGAGCATTTTGATTGAAAAAAAATGAAACATCAGTAAATGAAACAGTTCCGCGGCCTTTTTGCAGGACTAACAACTATTGACATTCAGTATTTTGTCGATGTTTTTCCATCATCGAATAAAAAAGTAAAAACAGCGCCTCCAAAAATTACCTCCGGCGGACCGGCAACCAATGCAGCCATTGCTTTTTCCTATTTAAACAGTGAGGCTTTTTTAGCAACAGCAGTTGGCAGCAATTCGTTTTCAGAATTTGTAAAAACCGACTTTAATTCTGCAGGAATTCGTCATTTTGATTTAACCAAAAACCAGCAAAAAAATCCGGTCATTGCATCTGTAATAACTGCTGAAAGCACCGGCGACCGGAATATTTTCACCCACCATCCTGAAAAAATTATACCGTCAATAACTCCTGAAAATCTATTTACAAATGTAAAACCTGATATTTTGCTGCTGGATGGGTTTTATCCTGATTTCAATATTGAATGTGCCAAACTGGCAAAACAAAGAAATATTCCGGTGGTTATCGACGGAGGAAGCTGGAAACCGCAGTATTCAGAGTTAATTCCGTTATCCGATGTTGTAATATGTTCATCTGATTTTTATCCACCGGGTATTTTCAGCATCGATGAATTATTCCTCTATTTTAAAAATGCCGGAGTTCAGAAATCGGCAGTTTCAAGAGGTGGAAAAAGTATTTTGTATACTACAGAAACGGGTAGGGGAGAAGTGGAAGTAGATACTGCTGAAGTTGTTGATACTCTTGGTGCAGGAGATATTTTACACGGAGCATTCTGCTATTATTATTTAGAATACAAATTCAATTTTGTAAAAGCATTGGAATCCGCTTCGGAAGTTGCATCATTTTCATGCCGGTTTCACGGAACAAGAGAATGGTTAAATTTTAAATTGTAAGGGAACTTTAAAAAATATTCCTTAAATTGTAAATTGAATAACAGACAGAGTGAGAGGGAATGTTCAATAAATCAATTGCGTACAAGTTAAGCATTTATATTTCGCTTGCCGTAATAGGTGTTTTTATAATATTTATTATTGCTTCCTATTTTTTTAATCAAAGATTACTTCGGGAGAATATTGAAAATCGGGCCATTGGCATGAGTTTGAAAATAAACGAAGTTATCATTAAAAATGTAGCCACAACTCGCGAAGTAGCATTAAATATATCGGAACAGGTAATTTATTACAATCAAAATAATGACGTTGATAAATTACTTTCAATGGTATTAAATAAATATCCGTTTATTAATGCCATTCATATTTCTGTTGATTCAACTGATGCGCAAAAACCACAGTATTTTTATGTTGGAAGAAATACGAAAGAAATAGTTTTTGAGAAAAGAACTGAACCGATTTACAACTGCCTGGAAGAACAGAAAATTTTTCAGGAGATAAAGGAATATGAAGCTAAAAACTGGACCGAACCCTACAGGTGCGGAGATCAAAATAATAAAATAGTAGTTGCTTACTATTGTCCCATAATCCCGAAAAACGAAGGAGGAGAATCTATTGGGCTGGTTTATTGCGAATTATCGCTTTCAGAAATGAATGAAACCATAAATCAAATGGATTTCGGGCAAAACGGTTATGCATTTATAGTGAATAAAAACGGCGATTACATTACTCATCCAAACAAAGATTTTATACTCAGCCAAAATCTGTACAAGCTTTCTGAAAAAGTAGTTAGCCTGCAGAAAAGTAATATTTCGGACATTCTGAATAACAATCAAACCGGCTCAATAATTGCCTATCCTGAGATTTTGGATTATGAAAAAAGCTGGGTTTATTACACACCAACCAATAACAACCGCTGGCTTCTGGTATTCATAATGCCCTACAACGAGTTATTTAATGAGCTTTATATTCAGACTTTAAGAATGCTGTTATTTGCAGTAATCGGAATAATTATCATTTATTTTATTATTACATATATCTCAAATCGGTTGATTGAACCGTTAAGTTCAGTTACAGTTCAACTCAACAAACTTAGCCGCCCGGGTGCAAAACAATCAACAAAAAATGAAGTAAAACAAGTAGCCGACAGTCTGAATTACCTGAAATTGTGGTTTGAAAAATATAAAATAACCCAGGAACAGGAAGAGTTAAAAAACCACCGGCAGAGACAGGATTTAATGCAGGCTTCGGAAATTCAACAGAGTTTGATAAAAACTGATTTCCCGGCTTTTCCCCACAGGAATGATATTGATTTGTATGCACTTTATAAACCGGCCCGGGTAGTTAGCGGCGATTTATTCGATTACTTTTTCGCCGATGACGATAATCTGGTTTTTACGATAGGCGATGTTTCAGGGAAAGGAGTTCCGGCAGCTATTTTTATGAGTATCGCCCAAACCATTATTAAAAACAATGCGTCGTTTAAAAAGGCCAAAAACATTGTAAGTAAAGCCAATCATGATTTGTGTACCAATAACATGCATCAGTTTTTTGTTACGTTGTTTCTGGGTATTCTCAATGTGAAAAAAGGGGAGTTAAATTACTGCAATGCGGCGCATACTATCTCCTTCATTCTTAAAAAAGACGGAAGTTTAACTGAACTCAATCAGACACATGGTTTGCCGCTTGGTTTGTATACTGATAAAAAGTACAAAGATTCAAAAATTGAAATTGAAAGCGGAGATAAAATTATTCTTTACACCGATGGAGTTAACGAATTGCTTAACAAAAACAGGATGCAGTTCGGTACAGACCAGTTTAAAGAAAGACTGGTATCTTTTAAAGACCTTCCTCCTGAAAAACTGGTGAAACAAATTGAAAGAAGCCTTGAAATTTACATTGGAGATACACCGCAAAGCGATGATATTTGTGTGTTTGTTATAGAGTACAATAAATAAAAAAAGCCCGGCGAACCGGGCTTTTTTTATTTATTCTTTATCACTTGTTTCTTTTTTATGCGAAAGAATTCGAATCTTCAGTTTTTCGTTCTTTTTATCGAACCCAACTGAAATGGTATCTCCTTCGGTAATCGAAGCTTTTATAATAATCTCCGCCATTTCATCTTCTAAGTATTTCTGAATCGCTCTCTTAAGCGGACGGGCTCCAAACTGCGGATCGTATCCTTTTTCGGCAATGAAATCTTTGGCAGCCGGTGAAATTTTCAACTTGTAATTCAGTGCTTCAACACGCTCATACAGGTCTTTAATTTCGATATCGATAATGCTGTGAATATGCTTTTTTTCAAGTTGATTAAAAGTAACAACATCATCTATACGGTTAAGAAACTCAGGGGCGAACGCCTTTTTTAGGGCTTTTTGGATAACATACTTCGCATGCTCATTTTCCGATTCGGCACCTTTGCTAATATTAAAACCAACTCCTCGCCCGAAATCTTTCAACTGCCGTGTCCCGATGTTGGATGTCATTATTATGATTGTATTTTTAAAATCAACTTTTCTGCCGAGGCTGTCGGTAAGCTGGCCTTCATCGAGTAATTGGAGCAAAATGTGAAAAACATCGGGGTGTGCTTTTTCCATCTCGTCGAGAAGCACAACAGAATAAGGTTTTCTGCGCACTTTTTCGGTGAGCTGCCCGCCTTCTTCGTAACCAACATATCCCGGAGGAGCACCTACCAATCGCGATACAGAGAATTTCTCCATATATTCACTCATATCAATGCGTATCAATGAATCGATATTGTCGAACAGATAAGTTGTCAGCACTTTGGCAAGCTGTGTTTTACCCACACCTGTTGGTCCGAGGAAAATAAATGAACCAATTGGCCGGTTCGGATCTTTCAATCCGGCCCTGTTTCGCTGAATTGCTTTTACAATTTTCTGAATCGCATCATCCTGGCCAACTACCCTTTTCTTCAGGTCTTTTTCCATGCCCATCAGGCGTTTACCTTCTGCTTGGGCAATCCGCTGCACCGGAACCCCGGACATCATGGCAACCACTTCGGCTACTTTTTCTTCATCAACTGTTTCGCGGTGGTTCACCAGCTCTTTTTCCCAGTTTTCTTTTTCTTTATCGAGCAACTGGAGGAGATTTTTTTCCTTGTCTCTGAAATTGGCAGCCAGCTCAAAGTTCTGGCTTTTCACTGCCGAAATTTTCTCTTCCCTGGTTATTTCAATTTTTTCTTCCAGTTTCACAATTCGGTCGGGCACATTAATATTTGCTATGTGCACACGCGAGCCGGCTTCATCCAAAGCATCAATTGCCTTGTCGGGCAAATACCTGTCGGAAATATACCGTGCGGTTAATTTTACACAGGCATTCAGCGCTTCGGGTGTAAAGATTACATTGTGATGATCTTCATACCTGCTTTTTATATTATTCAGAATTTCAAATGTTTCATCTACAGAAGTAGGTTCAACCATTATTTTCTGGAATCGCCTTTCAAGCGCTCCGTCTTTTTCAATATGCTGACGGTATTCATCCAAAGTGGTCGCACCGATGCACTGAATATCTCCACGTGCCAGTGCAGGCTTGAGCATATTAGCTGCATCGAGTGAACCTGTTGCGCCTCCCGCACCCACAATGGTGTGAATCTCATCGATAAACAGGATGACATTATTTACTTTGGTAAGTTCATTCAGAATAGCTTTCATCCGCTCTTCAAACTGGCCGCGGTACTTGGTACCGGCAACAATTGAAGCAATGTCGAGACTTACCACGCGTTTGTCAAAAAGAATACGTGATACTTTTTTCCCGATTATGCGTAATGCCAGCCCTTCAGCAATTGCTGATTTCCCAACTCCCGGTTCTCCAATCAAAATCGGGTTGTTTTTTTTCCGGCGGCTAAGTATTTGAGCCAATCGTTCAATTTCGCGTTCGCGACCAACAATCGGGTCGAGGTTGTTTTCTTCTGCGAGCTTGGTAATATCTATTCCAAAATTATCGAGCACCGGGGTGTCCGATTTTGGCGCCGAACTTTTTTTCGGACCTTGTCCGCCGGGGCCTCTCGAAAAAGCTCCGGCCGCTTCATCATCCTCGCTGTCGGGGAAATCAGATTTGGCTTCAGGTCCTTTATAGTCTTTCATCTGGGATTTTACTATGTAGTAATTCACTCCAAATTCAACGAGAACCTGGGTTACAATATTATTACTGTCTTTTAAAATTGCCAATAACAGGTGACCGCTGTTAGCGGTGGGGCTTTTAAATGATCGGGCTTCGAGATATATCAATTTGAGTGTTTTCTCAGCAGCTTTCAACATCGAAAGATCAGATTTGTCATCAACTGATTTTTCTGTTTTGACCTTTTTTTCAATCAGTTGCTTAATCTCTGCCAAATTTACACCTAAATTTTCCAGTATGTCAGTAGCAATCCCTTCACCATCTCTTAAAATTCCGAGGAAAAGATGCTCTTGCCCAATATAATCATTTCCCAGCCTTATAGCTTCCTCGCGGCTGTAACCTATTATATCTTTTATTCTTGGTGAAAATTGAGAATCCATATTTTATTTAATTTTTCATCAACTTCAACAAATACTATTCCTAAATGTTGAACCACGAAATTAGTTAAAAACGCATAGTAAACTCAATAATTAAGCCTGAAGTTTTTAATAATAGTGATGCACTCTGCCTTATTCACAGTTAATTTGTTAATATCTTACTGTTTTCATTTATTTAAAACCAAACAAATTATGCCCTTTTGACAGATGATTTTACTATTTTTGTGGGTCGTTTTTCACGACATTATTTTTTATAAACAGAAGAAAGATACAAATGAGCGAAGGAGAAAGGATTATAAAAATAAACATCGAGGAGCAGATGAAATCTGCATACATCGACTATTCAATGTCGGTTATTGTTTCACGCGCTTTACCCGATGTGCGCGATGGTTTTAAACCTGTTCACCGAAGGGTTCTTTACGGAATGTACGACCTTGGAATTTTGTCGAACCGGTCTTATAAAAAGTCGGCCAGAATTGTTGGAGAAGTTTTGGGTAAATATCACCCACATGGCGACTCGTCGGTGTATTTTACGATGGTAAGAATGGCACAAACCTGGTCACTGCGCTATCCGATGATTGACGGGCAGGGAAACTTTGGCTCGGTTGACGGAGACAGCCCGGCGGCCATGCGTTACACAGAGGCCAGAATGGCAAAAATTGCTGAAGAAACACTTTCCGATATCGATAAAAACACCGTCGATTTTCAACCAAACTTCGATGAATCGTTAACTGAGCCGGTGGTACTTCCTACCCGCATTCCGCAATTGTTAATCAACGGATCATCCGGAATTGCAGTTGGAATGGCAACCAATATGCCTCCACACAATTTAACTGACACAATTAATGCCATCGTGGCATATATTAATGATAAGGAAATTGAGATTGCAGAACTTATTGAAATAATTAAAGCACCCGATTTTCCGACCGGAGGTATAATTTATGGTTACCAGGGTGTTGTTGATGCATATGAAACCGGCCGCGGACGTATCGTAATACGCGGAAAGGCCCACATTGAAAATGAAGGTAACAGGGAAAAAATTATTGTTACTGAAATACCTTACCTCGTTAACCGGGCCGAAATGATACAGAAAACAGCCGACCTTGTTAATGAGAAAAAAATTGAGGGTATTTCCAATGTGAATGACGAATCGGGCAGGGACGGAATGCGTGTTGTATACGATTTAAAAAGAGATGCCATGAGCAATGTGGTGCTTAATAAATTGTATAAGTACACCGCATTGCAAACTTCATTCAGCGTAAACAGTATTGCACTGGTGGGTGGTCGGCCTAAAATGCTGAACCTTAAAGATTTAATCCGTCATTTTGTAAGCCACAGGCATGAAGTGGTTACCCGTCGCACGCAATATGAACTCGAACAGGCTGAAAAACGTGCCCATATTTTGGAAGGACTGATTATTGCCAGCGATAATTTAGATGAAGTAATTTCAATTATCCGCAGTTCTTCTACTCCCGACGAAGCTCGTGCGAGACTGATAGAACGGTTCGAATTGTCTGAAGTTCAGTCGCGTGCCATTGTTGACATGCGCCTGAGGCAGTTAACCGGTCTGGAACAGGATAAACTCCGTAAAGAGTTCGATGAAATAATGCAGCAAATAGAATACTATAAAAAAATATTGGCTGATGAATCGCTCAGAATGGATATCATCAAAGAAGAACTGGAAGAGATTAAAAATAAATTTGGCGACGAGCGACGTACGGAAGTTATTCCGAATGCCGAAGAATTCAATCCGGAAGATTTTTATGCCGATGAAGACATGGTAATTACCATATCGCACCTTGGCTATATTAAACGCACACCGCTTTCTGAGTTCCGCACACAGGGCAGGGGAGGCGTTGGTTCACGTGGAGGTGCTACACGCGATGAAGATTTCCTGGAGCATATTTTCATTGCTTCAATGCATAATACTTTGTTGCTTTTCACCAAAAACGGTAAATGCTACTGGATGAAGGTTTATGAAATTCCTGAAGGAACGCGAACCTCACGTGGACGCGCTATGCAAAATATTCTAAACATAAGTCCTGACGATAAAGTGTTGACTTATATCCGTGTAAAAACACTCTCGGATGTGGAATTTATCAACAACAATCACATTTTGCTGGCTACAAAAAAAGGAGTTATCAAAAAAACAAAACTGGAAGCCTATTCACGTCCACGCCAGAATGGTGTAAATGCTATTTCAATCAGGGAGGGCGACGAACTGCTTGAAGCACGCCTCACCAACGGCGACAGTGAAATAATGCTGGCCGGCCGTTCAGGAAAAGCCATACGTTTCCATGAATCGAATGTAAGGGCCATGGGAAGGACTGCTTCAGGGGTTCGCGGCATAACACTGAAAGATGATAAAGACGAAGTGGTTGGCATGGTTTGTGTCCAAAACGGCAACGAAGATATTCTTGTAATTTCTGAAAACGGTTACGGCAAACGTTCTAAAATTGATGACTACAGGGTAACCAACAGAGGAGGAAAAGGTGTAAAAACCATCAATGTTACTGAAAAAACCGGTAGTCTTATTACCATAAAAAGTGTATCTGACGATAACGATCTGATGATTATCACACAGCATGGTTTAACGATTCGGCTGGCAGTAAATACCATATCGATGCTGGGACGTGCCACTCAGGGAGTCAGGCTGATAAATCTGAAAGGAGACGACAGCATTGCATCTGTAGCCCGGGTGGTTAACGAAGCTAAAGACGAAATAGAAGAAATAGAGGAAATTGATGAAAATGATGATAATGAAAACCCCGGAGAAGATAACGACAACGATGATAGTAAATTAGAACAAGAATAAATTATAATAATTTTAAAGCGTAATTTGAATTAAACTTTTATTCGTAATATTTTTGTACAAATTAAATTTTAAAAAAGAGATACAATGAAAAAAACGATTATTCTTTTGAACCTGGCAATTTTAATAGTTTTGGCAGCCTGTTCGCCAAGGACAAAAGTTACCAGTTCACAAAATCTGAAAGATACAGGTAAACTTAAAGAAGCGTTGGAAACAATTGATGACGCTATCGATCCGAGCAACGAAAATGCAGAGAAAACTATCAACTGGCCACGCACATGGGAAGTCAGGGGAGATATTTATCAGTCGATTTACCAGTCTGAAGAGCAAGAAGTTAAAGACTTGGTTGTCAATCCGTTGTCAGAAGCTTTAAGTTCTTATAAAAAAGCGTTGGAACTGGATGAAAAAGGCAGGTTTGAAAACAGTATCAAGGTGAAACTTACGCTGCTTACAAATGATTTTACAAATCAGGCCGTTGATGCTTTTGAAGAACAGAATTATGAAAAGGCGCTTGAATCATTTGAAAATATACTGGAAATCAATGAAATAGATATTATCGAACAGGATAATCCGGGAGTTGTTGATACCGTTATTATATTTAACGCTGGCCTGGCTGCATACAATGCAGAGGATTACGACAAAGCAATTGATTATTACGGTGAAGCTGCAGAATATGGTTATAACGGTGCAAGAACTTATAGTTTGATGGCCAACGCATACCAGCTAAAAGGCGATACAATCGGTGCACTGGAAATACTTCAGGAAGGTTTTGAAAAATATCCTGCAGACAACAATGTGCTTACAAGTATGATTCAAATTTACCTCGATCTTAAAAAGACCGAAGAAGCGATGAGATATCTGGACCTGGCTATAGAGCAGGATCCGGAAAATGCCACATATTATTTTGCAAAAGGAACTCTTCACGAAACATTGGATCAGGAGGACCAGGCAATTACAGCTTATGAAAAAGCAATTGAAAGGAATCCAGACTATTTTGATGCAAATTACAACCTTGGTGCATTATACTACAACAAAGGAGTTCAGCAAATAGAAGTGGCTAATAATATTCCGACCAGCGAAAATGAACGCTATGAAACCGAACTGGCAAAAGCCGACAAGTGGTTTAAAATGGCTTTGCCATACATGGAAAAATGTTTGGAGCTCAGGCCGGATGATAACATGACAATGGAATCTCTGAAAAATTTGTACTACCGGTTACAAATGATGGATAAATACAATGAAATGCTTGAGAAATTAGGCCAATCATAATTTTCACTATAAAAAAGGAGGGTTCTTCACTCTCCTTTTAAAATATATATTCTATTTAACTTAATATCAATTATAGGACAAGCGTATATTTTCCGAAATTAAAGCCTGATTGTTCATAACTTATATTTTCAGGTTTTAAAAGGTATAGATGTGTTGTATAATAATCCTTATTTTTGCGTTCTATAATAATTGCAAGTGAAATTCGTTTTGTTTTAAACTCTAAAGGAAAAGTATAGACCCATGTTGAAACTTTTATTGATCCAGGCCGACCCAACCACCCAGATGGATACGTTGGTCACAGAACCCGAAGGAATCTCGACAAAATTCATCGATTTGGCATTAAAAGGCGGATGGATTATGGTTCCGATTGTTTTATTGTCGATTATTGCCGTTTACATATTTTTCGACAGGTATTTCGCCATTAAAAAGGCCGGAAAATTCGATACCAATTTATTGGAAAAAATAAAAATTTATATCACCAGTGGTAAAATTGATGAAGCCATCAATCTGTGCCGGAGCAGTTCAAACCCTGCTGCACGGATGATGGAAAAAGGCATTAGCCGTATAGGCCGGCCGCTTACCGATGTAAACGAAGCAATTAACAATGTCGGAAACCTCGAGATTTCGAAACTTGAGAAAGGTTTGCCTGTTTTGGCATCGGTGGCCGGAGGCGCACCAATGATCGGATTTCTTGGCACGGTTATGGGAATGATTCAGGCGTTTTATGACATGGCCAATGCCGGAAACAACATCGATGTAACGCTGCTTTCGTCAGGAATTTACCAGGCTATGGTAACAACGGTTGCCGGTTTAATTGTTGGAATTATCGCCTATTTTGCATACAATATCCTGGTAGCCAATGTTGAAAAAGTAGTTTTTAAAATGGAAGCAACTACTTCCGAGTTTATGGATATATTGAACGAACCCGCTTAAAAACAATACAATGGCACTAAAACGAAGAAATCGTGTTAACGCCGCTTTTAGTATGTCGTCAATGACAGACATCGTTTTTCTGTTATTGATTTTTTTCATGGTGACCTCTACTTTGATAGCGCCCAATGCCCTGAAATTATTGCTTCCGCAAAGCAACAATCAAACTGCTGCAAAGCCCATAACCACCATTTCAATAACCAAAGACCTTCAGTATTATGTTAATGACGATGGTGCGCTCAAAAGGGTATCATTCAGCGAAATAGAACCCTTTCTTCAAAACAGGTATGGCGTTGGAAACGACGATATTTATATTTCGCTGCATGCAGACAAATCCGTTCCGTGGGATGAAATTGTTAAAATTATGAACATTGCCCGCCGGAATAAGTATAAAATGATAGCGGCAACATCGTCAGATTAGAAGAAGGTGTATAATTAATGAGTTTATATAAAAAACATAAAAAAGGAATTCTCGGGACGGTTGTTTTTCATACAATCGTTCTGTTATTACTGATATTTCTGGGATTCTTTACTCCCCTGCCCTTGCCCGGAGAAGAAGGAAT
>DATFJO010000306.1:0-2054 GCA_035269145.1 Tangfeifania sp.
TGTATTTCCGTCGGCTCACCGTATCTACACCAAAAGCCAGCAGTTTGTTATTTGTGCTGACAGAAGAGCCGCCCAGTTGAAAATATTCGTGGCCTTCCGCCATTTTATTTACATCGAGCATCACGTGTTCTTCGGAATCGAGCGACCCTTTTTTGCGGCACACTAAATAGTATTCAGTTTCGGGAACCGTGCGGGTGTAATAAAAATACCCGTTTTTTTTATACGGAACCGATTCATCTTCCTGCTTAATTTTCGATTTAATCTCGTCGAACAGTTCATCCTGCAAGGTTTCGGTGTGTTTCATTATCGCCTCTTTGTAGGCATTTTCGGCATCGAGGTGCGAAATCACTTCCGGATCCTCGCGCTGGTTCATCCAGTAATAATTGTCGACACGCGTATGGCCGTGAGTAGTTAGTTCCTTTGGAATTTTTTTTGCAACTGGTGGCACAACTTTATTTTTTGAATTACAGGAGGCCAAAATTAACAATATCGCAGCAAGCGGAAAAATGATTCGTTTCATAATTTGATTTTCAATTTGGTAGCTAAAATACAATATTGCATCAGAAATTCCGATATTTGTCCATTCAAAATGATAACGATATGCAGCCGGTAACTATCATAATTATCTATTTTATACTCATTTTGCTGATTGGCGTTTATTCGGCTTTCAAAATAAAAAGCCCGTCGGATTATTATGTGGCAGGTAAGAATGCCGGCTGGCTGCCGGTTTCGGGTAGTTTGCTTGCCACCATTTTGGGAGGATCGGCCATTTTGGGAACCATTGAACTGAGCCAGCAAACCGGTTGGCCGGCGCTGTGGTTTTTGTTTTGCGCCGCACTCGGTTTGTTTGTGTTAACACCGCTGGCAAAATATGTACGCCGTTTTGGAAAATACACGCTACCCGAACTATTGGGACATTTTTTTGGAAAAAGGGCCGAATTTATTTCATCTGTAATAATCCCGGTGGCATGGCTGGGAATTGTAGCGGCACAGATTATTGCCGCTGCCAAAATCATTGCCGGCCTCGATGCAATCAGCTACAGTCAGGCGGCCATCATTTCCGGGGCAGTTTTTATTCTGTACACGCTGATTGGCGGCCAGTTAAGCATTCTTAAAACGGATACGTTGCAGTCGGTTCTGATAGTTTTCGGACTTTCGGCACTCACTTTTGTTTCGTTACAGAAAAACGGAACCGGTACGTTTGAAACGCTTCATTTCGGTTCGCTTTTTAACGCAACGTTTTCGATGCTCGATTTAATCATTCTGATGCTCACTTATTCTGTAACTTTTGTGGTGGGCCCCGATATTTATTCGCGTGTGTTTTGCGCCAAAGATGAAAAAACTGCCACACGCAGTATTTTTACAGTTGCGCTGATTTTGTTACCCATCTCTTTTTTACTGACTTACCTTGGAATTTTTTCCGGCGAATCGGGTGAAAAAGAAATTCTGGCGTTTGCCCATACTTTGCTTCCCGGTTGGTTTTACGGACTTTTTCTTGCCGCACTGCTTTCGGCGGTGATGTCGTCAGCCGACACCACGCTGCTTACTTCTTCCCTGATTTTAAGCGAACTGATTTCGGGCAATCCCGATAAAAAAAATTCGCTGAAAATGACGCGGATACTGATTGTTGTTTTGGGTGGATTGAGTATTGTGTTGGCACTTTTTGTGACTTCCATTTTGCAGTCGTTGTTGCTGGCGCTCACCTTTTTCTCCGGGGCTTTTGTTGTGCCCATGCTGGCGGGTTTATTAAAACTGAAAGTGGTAAAACCTCAGTTAACAGCAGCCGTTCTCGCGGGAGGATTTGTCGCCCTCGCCGGGAAAATAATTAATGTGTGGGGCGATTCCTTGGTTGGAAATTTGGTGATAATTGCGGCTTTTTTGGTGAACGGGGGGTTGTTGTTTGTTCGGATTGGGAAATCAGACCGAGAATTGAAGTAATTAGTATTTTTTTTCAATACGTAAATCTTTCTTTTGATTCTTCACTCTTCCCTGATGAGAACGTCCTTTATTTTTTTCCTTTCTAACAATTCTTAAATTAGCTTTTCCCATGTGAT
>DATFJO010000307.1:0-3730 GCA_035269145.1 Tangfeifania sp.
AAATTGCAGCCCTGAAAAATTTGGAAACGAATCAAATATTTCTGGGAAACGGCAGCGACGAACCAATTGATTTGCTCATCCGTGCATTTTGCGAACCGGGCACTGAGAATATCGTTACCATCGATCCAACTTACGGAATGTACAAGGTGGCGGCAGCAGTTAACAATGTTGATGTGCGAAAAGCCTCGCTGACACAAACATTCGGACTTGATGTTACACAAATTTTTGATTCGGCAGACGAAAATACAAAAATGATTTTTTTGTGCTCGCCCAATAATCCGACAGGTAATCTGCTCGATAAAGATTCAGTGCTTTATGTAGCTGAAAAATTTAAAGGCATTGTTGTGCTTGATGAAGCTTACATCGATTTTGCACCCGGCAAATCACTGCTGACGGAACTGTCAAATTTCCCCAACCTGGTTATTCTTCAAACCTTTTCAAAAGCATGGGGAATGGCCGGAATACGGCTGGGAATGGCATTTGCTGCCCCCGAAACTATTTCGGTGTTAAACAAAATAAAGTATCCCTACAATCTCAATATTCTCACCCAGGAAAAAGCGCTTGAACTGACTGACAATCACGAAAAAGTTGAAAAATGGGTAAAACTGATTATTGCCGAGCGGGCAAAGATGGCTGAACTGCTTAAAGATTTTCCCTTTGTTGTTACGGTTTATCCTTCGGATGCCAACTTTCTGCTGGTAAAAATGCATGATGCCCGGGGAATTTATGATTATCTTGCAGAACGTGGAATTGTGGTACGCGACCGCTCAAAAATTCATTTGTGTGATAACAGCCTGCGGATTACCATCGGAACCTCGGAGGAAAACGAGCAATTATTAAAAGCATTGAATGATTTAATATGAAGAAAGCACTATTTATTGACCGCGACGGAACTTTGATTTATGAACCGGAAGACGAACAAATAGATTCGCTGGAAAAACTGGAATTTATTCCGGGCGTTTTCCGAAACCTTTTCAACATTCAGAAAAACACAGATTACGAACTAATTATTGTTTCAAACCAGGATGGATTGGGAACCGACTCTTTCCCGGAAGAAACATTCTGGCCGGTTCAGAATAAAATACTGAAAGCTTTTGAAAACGAAGGTGTTACTTTCGATGATATTATAATTGACAAAAGTTTTCCGGAGGAAAACCTGCCTACCCGCAAACCCGGCACCGGGCTGATGGAAAAATACATGCAGGAAGAATACAATTTGGAAAACAGCTTTGTAATAGGCGACCGGCTCACCGATATAGAACTGGCCAAAAACTTAGGTGCAAAAGGAATTTTATTTAGCGATGGCAGTTTGTCGGAAGAACTGGAAAAACAGAACCTGACCCAATACTGCACGCTGATTTCGAATGACTGGGATGATATTTATGCCTGCGTGGCGGCGCCGGAACGAACCGCGGAAGTAAAACGCTCCACCAAAGAAACCGATATTTTCGTAAAAATAAACCTCGACGGAAACGGGGTTTCGGATATTTCAACCGGACTGAATTTTTTCGATCACATGCTTGCCCAAATCGGGCGGCATGCCGGAATCGATATCGAAATAAAAGTGAAGGGAGATTTGGAAGTAGACGAACACCACACCATCGAAGATACCGCACTCGCACTTGGCGAAGCTTTCAAAAAAGCTGTCGGTAACAAAAAAGGCATGGAGCGTTACGGTTTTTGTTTGCCGATGGATGATTGCCTGGCGCTGGTAGCCATCGACTTTGGAGGCCGTCCATGGCTGGTTTGGGAAACCGAATTCCATCGTGAAAAAGTAGGAGACATGCCAACCGAAATGTTCATGCATTTCTTTAAGTCATTTTCCGATGCAGCGCAGTGCAACCTGCATATTAAAGCCGAAGGAAAAAATGAGCACCATAAAATAGAAGCAATTTTTAAAGCGCTGGCCCGGGCAATTAAAATGGCCATCAAACGGGATTTGACCAATTTTGAATTGCCAAGTACTAAGGGAAAATTGTAATTAATTGAATAATTTAAATCAGGACTGAAGATTTTCGGAAACGGTTCATCTTCCGGCTTCCGACTTCCGACTTCCGACTTTCTTATCATGAAAACAATAAAGCCATTACGCGAGAAAAAGAACACAGCTATTTTGCTGATTCACTGCCCGGATAAACAGGGAATTCTGGCCACGGTAACCGAGTTTTTGAATAAAAACAAAGGCAATATTATTTACCTCGACCAGCATGTTGACAGGCAGGAACAGATTTTTTATATGCGCGTGGAATGGGAGTTGCAAAGTTTTGCCATTCCTCCGGAAAAAATCGGGGAGTATTTCGATACGTTGATTGCCACTCCGCTCAACATGACCTGGAAACTCTATTTTTCTGAAGAAATTCCCCGAATGGCCCTTTTTGTATCCAAAATGCCACACTGCCTTTTCGACATACTGGCCCGTTATACCGCCGGTGAGTGGGATGTGAAAATACCACTGATTATCAGCAACCACGATTTTCTGAGACCGGTCGCAGAACGTTTTGGTATCGATTTTTATCATTTTCCGGTTACCAAAGAAAACAAAGATGAACAGGAACAAAAAGAACTGGATTTGCTGAAAGAGAAAAAAATTGATTTTGTGGTATTGGCGCGTTACATGCAAATACTTTCTGAAAATTTTGTTAACCAATTTCCTCAGAAAGTTATCAATATCCATCACTCATTCCTGCCGGCATTTGCCGGTGCAAAACCTTACCATGCAGCGCATGAACGTGGTGTGAAAATTATTGGGGCAACCAGTCATTATGTTACTTCGGAACTCGATGCCGGGCCAATCATAGAACAGGATGTTACACGGTGCAGCCATGTGGATACCATTCAAAATCTCATCAGAAAAGGACGTGATTTGGAAAAAATCGTCCTTTCGCAGGCAGTGTATAAACACTTGCAACGAAAAATTCTCGTTTACAAAAACAGGACAGTTGTGTTCAATTAAAAATTTAATCATGAAACAAATATTAACAACTATTATCTTTAGCATTATTTTATCATTATCAGTGATGGCTCAACTTTCTGATATTCCGCAAAAAGAAGTTCCGGCCGATTACGGTTACATTGTTGAAATTGGCCAGCAAATGCCCGACATAGAAATGACACTAACAGACGGAACAATAATTACCACTGCCGGTTTGAAAGGAAAAGTTGTGATGCTCCAGTTTACAGCAAGCTGGTGTGGCGTTTGCCGGAAAGAGATGCCGCACATCGAAAAAGAAATCTGGCAAAAACATAAAAACAATGATGAGTTTGCGCTGATTGGAGTTGATTTGAATGAACCGCTGGAAAAAGTAATAAAATTCGGGAGCGATATGAAAATTACATACCCGCTTGCACTCGACCCGGGAGGTGAAATATTTTACACTTTTGCCGCTAAAGGAGCCGGCGTGACCCGAAATGTAATTGTCGACCGGTCGGGAAAAATCGTATACATGACAAGACTTTTCAAAGAAGAAGAATTTAATGAAATGAAGGAAGTGATTGATTTGTGTTTAAAAAATTAGTTGCTCGTTGCTGGTTACTTGTTCCTGGTTTAAAACAAGGATCATTGAATTTCCTTCAATAACAATAATTTATTAAAAATGAGCAGTTATCTGGACTTAGATATTTATAAAGAAGCTTTTGAACTATCCATTAAGGTGCATAGATATAGCTTAAAACTTCCTAAGTTTGAACTTTATGAACAGGGAAGTCAGCTTAGAAGATCTTCAAAAAGTAT